>JANOGZ010000797.1:0-4419 GCA_031406255.1 Pyrinomonadaceae bacterium
CTTACATGTCGCCGGAGCAGTTGCGCGGTCAAGAGGTAGATAGCCGGGCTGATATCTGGAGCCTCGGCGTCGGGATCTATGAAATGATCGCTCGGCGCGTGCCATTCACCGGGTCGACTAAAAGCGATGTGATCGTCTCGATACTGGAACGAGAGCATCCACCGCTCACGCGATATGCTCCGGAGGCGCCGCTCGAGCTTCAACGCATCGTGACCCGAACGCTCAATAAGAACAAGGAGGAGCGATATCACACGGCGAAGGATCTACTGACCGATTTGGTGAGTCTGAGGCATAGTTTGGACGTCGAGGCGAGACCGACCCGCTCTTCACTGCCCATCAGGAGTCGCGAGATGAAAGCCGTCGCGACGAAAAGCGCCCACACGAGGACCGGGAGCGCTGAAAACCCGCCGCCTACTGATGAGGCGGGAAAACTGCCCCCGACATCAAACGCCGAGTATCTGATCAGTGAGATCAAGCTTCATCAGAGAGGTGTCCTTGTCTTTCTGGGGACACTGCTGATTGCCATCACAAGCGTCTTTTACTGGCAGTATATGCACGCCGACGGTCCCATATTTGTAAAACCTCTACAAAACCTGAAATTTACCAAACTGGTAATGTCCAGCAGTGTCAGGGAAGCCGCCATTTCGCCTGATGGCAAATTTGTCGTGATGGTCGTCGATGATGCCGGGAAGCAAAGCCTCTCAGTCAGACAGGTCGCCACATCGAGCGACATGGCGGTGATTGCTCCGGCCGAAGCTCTGTATCGCAATCCGGTTTTTTCGCGCGACGGGGAATACATCTATTATCTTAAACAACAGCATGATACCGGTGTGCTCTACCAGGTGCCCGTGATCGGAGGAACTCCGCGAGAGCTGACAGGGAATGTAGATTCATCCGTCACGTTCTCGCCTGATGGCAGGCAACTGGCATTCATCCGTGCCAAGCCGAAGGAGCGGGCGACGGCACTGATCATCGCGAACGCTGATGGAACCGCTGAACGGGAGCTTGCTACCCTCAGGCAGCCGAACGTTTTCGCTTATAATACAACCACCACCAGCAGAAGCCCGGCATGGTCGCCCGACGGACGAATAATCGCCTGCCCGACCTTCAGCGTGACCGATTTCTCACGCATGGAGGTGTCCGAGGTTCGTGTCGATGACGGGACAGTAAAACGGATAAATTCCCGGCAGTGGCCTGTCATCGGTCAACTGGCATGGCTATCTGATGGCAGCGGCCTTGTCATGAATGCCGTAGACCCCGCGTCATCTGCACGTCTGTGGTTTCTCTCCTATCCGAGCGGGGCGGCGCGCACTATTACCGATGAGTTGGATTATTACGAGAGCGTGAGCGTGACAGCGGATTCCAGAACGCTGGCGGCGGTGCAGACAGAACGGCAATCAAACATCTGGATCATGTCGGCGGATGATGCCAATCACGTTGCACAGGTAATATCGAGCAGAAACAAAGGGGTCGGTGGGATTTCCTATGCGCCGGATGGCAAAATCTTGTATTCCTCAGACGAGAGCGGCAACCTTGATGTTTGGGTGATGGAGGCGGATGGAAGTAATCGTAGACAACTGACCTTTGATAAGGGTGTAGACGCTGCGCCCATCGCCACACCGGACGGCCGCTACATAGTCTTCGTTTCCTACCGTACGGGCATGGCGCACATCTGGCGAATGAACATAGATGGAACGAATCAGAAACAGCTTACCAATGGCGTTTACGAAGATATGCCGCAGTGTACGCCCGATGGCCAGTGGGTCATTTACCATAACATCGATGGATCGAAGGATAATCTGCTGAAGATCTCGATTGAAGGCGGTAATCCCATACCGCTGACCACGACACCGGCAACTCACCCGGTCGTGTCGCCCGACGGAAAGCTGGTCGCCTGTTTCTCCCGCGAAGAGGAGACGAACTCACCGTGGAGGATAGCGGTCATTACTTTCGCTGAAGGACGCCCTGTCAAGTTCTTCGATGTCCCCCCGCCTGTTGCTAAACAGTGGCACGGCATGCGCTGGACGCCCGATGGTCGCGCGCTGACGTATATCGGCGCGCTCGGAGGCGTCTCCAATATCTGGAGCCAATCGTTGACGGGGGGCCCACCAAAGGCAGTGACCAAATTCAAAGAAAATCAAATCTTCGCTTTCGCCTGGTCGCTTAATGGCGAACAACTCGCCTGTGTGCGCAGCACCATGACTAAGGACGTGGTCATGATTAAGCAGCTCGACTAGTGGTTGAAAGAGCGAGAGATCTGATGCACATGGCCTCGTCGGTGAGTTACTCGGCCATGCTGTTATCTGATTCAGCCGGAGGATCCATTATCGAGGCTGTCACAGATATTCTGCTGGGGTGATGGACGATTATTGACACGCTCTGAGCGTGATCCCCTCCTGTGAATCAATCGGCAATGGCCCCTTCTCGCTGCGGTCATGAAGGCTATACGTCAAACAGAAGTTAAGTGCATACCATCACCCAGTGCATACCATCACCCATTGCTGTCCGTCCCACACCCAGCCGCAAGCGACAGCCCCCTTGCCCGCGATGCCACTACTACTACTACTACTGCGCTCGGTGACTGGTGATCCCTGCGCGTAAACACGGCTGAGGCCCGAAAATGTTGACAAAAGAAGGGCGGCTATGACGATGGCCGTCAGTTTGGGTGAAGTGATCCGGATCATTGTTTATCTCCTCCTGCTGGAACAGCATGTGCAGCTATAATGCTCTGCGGGGTGCAACCCGTATCTTGTGAAACCTTTAAATCGCCTCTCCTGATTGCTGGCGGCGCGCCATTTATAATTGCCATCGGCATGCCATACGTGCCGATCGGACCGAAGACAGCGCTGCCCTCCGGCGAGCCCTAGATTTACGGCAATAAAGTCAGGAAATGAGGGTCTTAGCTTTAAGATAAGTACTAAGAGGGAGACGCCGGTTACTATCAGAATTGATAGACTGACTATCAATTCTGATAGTAACCGGACGGTAATCGACAGCTCTCGGCTTTCAATCCGGGGACGGCAACCGCATCGCCCGCCGCATGCTACCCCGGTTTAATTAAGGTGGGCGCGCCGGAATATCAAAGCGCTAAAGGCTGATGACTCCTCGAATCATAGCTATTGCGGGACCACTCAAAGCGACGATTTACACGCTGAGCGACGATGAGCTCTCAATCGGACGCGATCTGTCCAATCGCCTCCTGATCGAGGATATATCCGTGTCGCGACGACACTGTTTGATCAAAAAAGTGGATGGACATTACAAGATCTACGATCTCGATAGTCATAACGGAACTTTCATAAATTATATTCCTACAAAAGAGCGACTCCTCGATCATGGCGACCTGATTAAAATCGGCAACTCGTTATTCCTTTTTCTGCTGGATGAGAGTGAGGGGGCGGGCGCGTCGAACGAAGTTCAGCTGGAAGATGACTCATCCCTCACCAAGACCGCCATCAAATTCCGGGTGGAAGACGCGCTGTATCTCATGGCGCGCGATTTAAGCGCCTTGATGAGAATCAGCATGACCATCAACTCTGTGCGGGGACTGGCCGCGCTCCAGCGGAAGTTGCTCGAGCAGATTTTCGAGGTCGTCCCTGCCCAGCACGGCGCGATTCTGCTGGTCAAGGAAAACTCGGACGAGTTTGCGTACGTCCTGGGGCTGGACAGGACCACCTCTCTCAGCAGACCGGTTCGCGTCAGTCGGACCATCGCTCAACAAGTGCTGCGCGAAGGCGTCGCCATTTTGAGCAATGATGTGCTGGAGAGCGATAAGTTCGGCACGGCGGAAAGTTTGATTTCCTCAAAAATACAATCCGTGCTCTGTGTCCCGCTGGTTTTGTTCCGGAGAGTGACCGGCATTATTTACCTTGATGCGAGCGATCCGCTCACTCGTTTCGGCAAAGATCATCTGCGGCTGGTGACGGCGATCGCTAATATTGCTGCCGGAGTGCTGGAAAATGCGCGCCACACGGAATGGCTGGAGAGTGAAAACCAACGTCTACGCTCCGACAGCGCCATCGAGCACAATATGGTCGGCGAAAGCCTGCGGATGCGCGAAGTTTATCAAGTCATCGCCAAAGTTGCTCCGACCGACTCGACCGTTCTTATTAAAGGGGAGAGTGGCACCGGAAAGGAATTAGCGGCGCACGCGATTCACCGCAACAGCCCACGCGCGGCGCAGCCTTTTGTGGCGGTCAATTGTGCGGCGCTCACCGACAATTTGCTTGAGAGCGAACTCTTCGGCCACGAAAAAGGAGCATTTACCGGCGCGTTCGTGCAAAAGAAAGGAAAGCTGGAAATCGCCGATGGGGGGACCGTCTTTCTGGACGAGGTCGGCGAGACGGCTCCCCAGCTTCAGGCCAAGTTACTGCGAGTATTGCAAGAGCGCGAGTTTGAGCGCGTGGGTCTTCTCGCGCG
>JANOGZ010000830.1:0-1828 GCA_031406255.1 Pyrinomonadaceae bacterium
ATCCGGTCACGCCAGCGGCCAAGCTCTAACCATAAAAAATAGTCGCGCGGTCGGAGAGCGATCGCGCTCTCAAGCGCTCTGGCTGCTTCCGGCTGGTGTTCGCTATCGGCGAGCACAATGGCGCGCGCGTAGTGGCCATCGGGGTCTGCCGGACTGAAGCGTATGCTGTCATCGGCGGCGGAAAGAAATCCGGTTTCCAATCCGTAGTCTGAAAACAGGCGTGACAGACCCGTGCGCGCGGCGCTCCACGTTCCCCACCCACAGGCGAGCAGGCACATCAAAGCGGCCGCATGGTGCCACAGGCGGCGGGGGCGCTCAGAGGCTGTCGATTCGATGCTGGCGGGCCGGATTGACATGTTCGTGATTTGACGCCCTGGCGGAGTGGTTGATTGAGACGGGCGGATGGAATAAGAGGCGGATTTGCTGTTTATCTATTCTAGTCTGCAAAGAGTTTGAGATGAGCGGTGCCGCCCCGTATTCGCCGGCGCGTTGCCCGACGTGTTTTCCCCTTGCGTGCGCGGTCACCAGCTTGGATAACGCTTATGCCCCGTCTCCCCCTGCTTTTGGTCGTTTTCTTGCTTGCTTTCCTCTCGCCCGCATCGGCGCAGGAAGCGGAATCTCTTCCCAGTCTGATCCGTCGTGTCAAGCGCGCCGTCGTGATCATCAACACGTACGACTGTGATGGAAAACCTCTGCGGCACGGCAACGGGTTTTTCGTCGAACAGAATCGTCTCATCACCGGCCTGCATGTGCTGGAAGGCGCCTGTCAGGCTCGGATCAGAACGTTCAATGATCATGATTATCCGGTGCAGGGGATCATCGCAGTCGATGAAGAACACGATCTCGTTCTGCTGCAAACCGCGCTGCCTTCGTCTCAGATCGCAGCTTTGCCGGTGGAAGCGACGCCGCCGCGCACCGGTGAAGAAATTTTCGTGATTAGCAATCCGCGGGGGACATCCTGGGAGGTTGGCCGGGGAATAACTCTATCGCCCTGGAATTTTCAGCACGTCGGCGATGTGCTGCGGATCACGTCGTCCATCCGCCACGGCAGCAGCGGAAGCCCGGTCGTCAATCGTCATGGACGGGTGGTCGGCGTTGCCGCAATGCAGATCAGAAGCGCCGAGGAGTTAAATTTCGCCGTGCCCGTCCAGTGGATCAGGGCTCTGCAAGGCGGGCCGCTCAGGTCGCTTTCCGGCTTCACCGCGCAAACGAGCAAGTGAAGAGGGAAATTTCAAACGCCACAGATGCGGATGCCCGTGCTCGGCCAGATCCGCCGGCGCCGCTTTTTTGAAAAGCCACATGCTCTCGCAATATCTCGAGAGAGCATGTGGCGATCCAAAACTACCGCTCGAACCTTGCCTGCCCTTTATCCTTCGTTCGAGACTATCACGGCTGGCTGGGGCTGGGATTACTGCCGCGTCCGCGCATTTTTCTGGACGCCGCCGTGGTGCCGGTCGCGAAACCGACGCCGGCCGCAGTGGCCGCCGCGGCCCCGCCGACCGAAAGGCCCGCACCCACACCCACGATGCCGACCCCGGCCGTTGATGCTCCCTGCACGCCGGCAGTTTTGGCAACTACGGTCGAGACTCTCGTCGGGTCTGTCCGCGAGATCATTCCCTCCAGCGTCTTCACCGTGCCGTTGACGCCCTTGTTGGTCGTCAGCGCCACGTGACCTTTTTCCAGTTCGATGTTGACGCTTTTTTCGGTGAAGTTGAGGGTGAGTTTCGTGTCGGGCGCAACGTCAAGGCGACCGAGCGGGCCCAGATCAATCGTCGCGTATAGTACATTTTTGCTGCTGAAAAGTAACTCGCTTCATCTTTCGCTGTTG
>JANOGZ010000925.1:0-3163 GCA_031406255.1 Pyrinomonadaceae bacterium
CGGCGATCGCCTCATCCGTCTTTCCTGCCGCGAGCAGTTGATAGCCGATCTGATTCACCAGCGCCTCCGGCACGGGCAGCGTGTAACCCAGCCGCGCAGAGAGCTTCCGGTAATGGTCCTCCGCGCCTTTGAGTCCCCCGACGACGTTGCCGTTCTCCGGATCGCGCGGGAGTTGCCACCCGTCGAAGGCTTTACGCAGCCCCGCGTAGTGGCTGCGCAGCACCACCGAGCCGTGATCCTCGTCGTCCATCTGCGCCATGTCCCACGCGAAGCCCTTCACCTGCTGCTTCGCCAGCAAGTCCCGGAAGCGGTTGAAGCCGTCTGTGATGCCGCCCGGCTCGTGGCCGAGCGTCACGAAGAGCGTCCGGTTCCATTCCTTCCGCCCCTTGAAGAACTCCTCGGCGCGCTTCACCATCAGAAAGTCGTCCCATTGCAGCGACGGGCTGACGGAGATGTAGGCGTTGAATAGCTCGGGACGCGAAAGCATCGCGTGGACGGTGAACAGTCCGCCGAACGAGTGGCCGGCAAGAACCCGGTACGGCTGCGCCCTGTACTTCGCCTCGACCTGCGGTATCAACTCTGTCTCGATGAACTTGAGGAACTTGTCGGCGCCGCCGCTCGTCGGGAACTGCATCGTACCGTTCGGGAGGGTCATCGAGGAGACACGGGTGGGCGTCAGGTCACGCGTCCGGTCCGTGTTCGTGATGCCGACGATGATCATCTCGGGCATCCGTCCGTTGCGCGCGAGGAATGACACCGTGCCGCTCGTGTGCAGCAGATGCGCGTCGCCATCCGTCATGTAGAGGATCGGGTAACGCAGGTCGTTGCGCTCGTAACCGGGCGGGGTGCGGACGAGGATCGTTCGCTCCTCGCCGAGCACGCCTGATTTGATAGTGAAGCGCGCCGGGGCGTCGTACAACGCGGGGGCTTGTCCGAAAGCGGCGGTGGCGAGCACGAGCAGCACGAATAGCGCAGGCAAGCTCCTCGTGCCTGTCCGATGCCGAAGTGCGCCGTTCGGCGCGGGCGTCACAGCCAGTCCTTTAAAGCGATCGATGATGCAATATCGTGTCATGATTTCCTCCAGGTTCCGATTTAAGCGCTCGGAAACATTTCAATTATGCCTGACGACAGCGTTGGGCCGTATCTTTCGAGATCACTTGCGACGGGATTTCAAATGACCAGATCGCCCGGGCAACGGCCCTGTCAATTGACAACCGGGCAATGACTTTTAAATCAAAAAGGCAGCGAGCGCACTAGGCCGGCATGCCGCTTGTTTTCCAAAGCCAGGCTCCGATGAGTGCCCGGGCAACCGGCTGAAAGTATGGCCCCACCCATTCGAAGTGCTTCGAGGTTGCTTCAATACCGGTGACCGTATCGACGAGAGCCGGAATACTCAGGGCCGCCCACAGGAGGAAGAGCGCTCCGACGTGTTGCCCGAGGCCCCTGGCTCGTGCCAGGGAGAAACCGTAACAGAGAATCCCCAGGAAGAAGGCGGTGAAGAAAAGGAAAAACAGCGCCTCGTTGACTCCAGCGTAGGCCCGGATCACAACCCGCAGCGCCGCGCGCCCAGCTTCGTCTGCCGCAGAAGACTCATACCCGGCGCGCCATGCCCGGTTGAGGGCAAAGATGGCGAGCGATGTTCTGAGCAGCTCGGTGAAAGCGAAGACGACGAAGCCGAGGAAGCCGAGACTGACGAGGGCGGGCGTATCGCGAAGCCTGCGCACTCCGACCGCATACATGGACACGACGACGAGAAGACAATGGACGATCACGATCCACAGACGAGCCATGTAGACAGGGTTGTGCCGAAGTCCGAGCTGTTCCTCAAACGTGTCGGCATCAGCCCACAGCTCGGGCAGGAAATGTATCGCCAGCGTCGTTAATGCTGTGAGCAACGCACAGACACCCGCAAACTTGAAGAAACCGGGGGATGTTCCCATCTCCTCACCTGTCTTCGGAAATCGTGACCAGTTAACGGCCGCTTGACGTTGGGGTTGAAGCCGCCATCCCACACCAACTGTTATGAAAGGCACGCTGCCGGGCGGTCGGTTGTCTTCAACGTAGCGTGTCCGTCGAGAGCCCCTCCAAACCACACGCGAGAAGCACTCTCAGCATCACAAACGCGTGTCCTTACTCGGTTCGGAACCGATTATCGGAGAACGTGCGGTCAACACATAAAGATTTGTGACGAGACGGCCATCCCCTGTGACGAAGTGACGCCTGGCGACCGAATTCAGCGGCGCGCACAGGGCAGCATCTTCAGGTGGCCCCCTATCTGCGCGTGAGGCTGTAACAAGACGTGAGATGTCGCGATTCGATGCTGAAACACTTACAACCGCGCGGCGCGCCCGGCGTCTCGGCAACCCCTGACTCATATCAGTGGCGGGGTGCCATCACTTCAGGTTGACTCGCAGGAATGCGAGCGTGCGCGTCCACGCGTCTGCGGCCGCATCCGGGTCGTAGCGCTCGCCGGTGTCGTTAAAGAAGGCATGTCCCGCGCCCGGGTAGATTTTATATTCAAATCGCTTGCCGGATTTTTTCATCGCTTCCGCTACCTCCGGCACGCGAGAAGTAATGCGCTCGTCCGTTTCACCATAGAGTCCGAGCACCGGACACCGCGCTTGAGCCAATTTATCAATCGGTGGCGCGCTTCCGTATAAGACGTCCGCCGCCCGCAAACGCTCGCTCTCCGAGGCGAGCATAAAGGATCGCGCGCCGCCCCAGCAGAAGCCCACCGAGCCGAGCCGCCCGCTTTTTACCCTCGCGTGTCGGTCGAGGTACGCCAGTCCGGCGTTCAGGTCGGTGATCGCGTCTTCGGCGGGCAGCGTGGTAATCGCCTCGCGCGCCTTGTCAGGCGACGCCATCGCAGCGGTTCCGCCCTTCCGTGACAGGAGGTCGGGGGCGAGCGCCGTAAAACCGGCGGCGGCAAAGCGGCGCGCGACATCTCTGGTATGGTCGTTGAGGCCACGATTTTCATGAATCACGACGACAGCGGGGAACCTGCCCCGGCCTCGCGGCACGCTCAAATAACCGCTCACGCTGATACCGTTCGCGCTTGGATACTTGATGGTTTCCGACGAAACTTTGATCTGCTTCGACTCGATGTCAGAAATCAGCGTGCTCGCCAGCCCGCTCGATTCCAGCAGCAGATGAGCGGCAGCCA
>JANOGZ010000846.1:0-6973 GCA_031406255.1 Pyrinomonadaceae bacterium
GAACGCGATCATCACGTCGTCGACTTGCGCGCCAGCAGGGACCGCCGGGGATCGGGTTCTCAATCGAGTGCGACCCGCGTTGAGAGTCCACGCTAGAGCGTGCTTGTCAGAGCAGCCTGAAGGCTGGACTCTAAACGAGTCGCACTGTTCTGCATACCGCTATAAGTTAGCGATCGAGCGAGCACCGGGACAGTTGCTTCACGTGAAGCGCACATCAAAAATCAAAAATTGACTATTCGTTGACTTTGAGCACCGCCAGAAACGCTTCCTGCGGAATCTCGACGCGGCCGACGCGCTTCATGCGCTTCTTGCCTTCTTTCTGTTTCTCCAGCAGCTTTCGCTTGCGCGTGATGTCGCCGCCGTAGCACTTGGCGATGACGTTTTTCCCGAGCGCCTTAACGGTCTCGCGCGCGATCACTTTATTGCCGATCGACGCTTGAATCGGCACTTCGAAAAGCTGGCGCGGAATCAATTGCCGCATCTTTTCGGCGAGCGCGCGGCCGCGCGGTTGCGAGGTAGCGCGGTGCACGATCAGCGAGAGCGCGTCGACGGGTTCGCCCGCCACGAGGATGTCGAGCTTGACCAGATCGCTCTCCCAGTAGTCGACGAAATGGTAATCGAGCGATGCATAGCCGCGCGAGACCGACTTGAGGCGATCATAAAAATCGAGCACGATCTCATTGAGCGGCAGCTCGTAGGTCAGCATCACGCGGTTCGACGCGATATACTCGAAGCCCTTCTGGACGCCGCGTTTCTCTTCGAGCAGCGGCAGGATGCCGCCGAGGTATTCATCCGCGGTCAGGATCGTCGCGCGGATCACGGGTTCTTCGATCTTGACGATCCGCCCGGGATCGGGCATCTTCGCCGGCGAGTCAATGTCGGTGATCACGCCATCAGTCGTCGTGACGCGGTAGCGCACCCCCGGCGCGGTGGTGATCAGCTCGAGATTGAACTCGCGCTCCAAACGCTCCTGCACAATCTCCATGTGGAGCAGACCGAGAAAGCCGCAGCGAAAACCGAAACCGAGCGCGGTAGATGATTCGGGCTCGTAGAAGAACGACGCATCATTCAGACGCAGCTTGTCGAGCGCGTCACGCAGTTCTTCATACTGGTTGGCCTCGATCGGGTACAGCCCGGCGAAGACCATCGGCTTGACCTCCTGATAGCCGGGGAAGGGAACCTCGGTCGGGCGCGCGCTTTCGGTGATCGTGTCGCCGATCTGCACGTCGGCCACCGCCTTGATCGAAGCGGTCATGAAACCGACTTCGCCGACGCCCAGTTCCTTGATCGGCGTCGGGCGCGGGCGATTAACCCCGATCGTCTCCACCTGGTAATCGCGACCCGTGTTGAAGAAGCGGATTTTCATGCCCGGGCGGATCGCGCCGTCAATAACCCGAAACAGCACGATCACGCCCCGGTAAGAGTCGTACCATGAATCGAAGATGAGGGCTTTGAGCGGCGCTTTCGCGTCGCCCTTGGGCGGCGGCACGTCGCGCACGATCGCTTCCAGCACTTCTCGGACGCCCGTGCCCGTCTTGGCGCTCGTCAGCACCGCATTGTGCGTGTCGAGGCCGATCACCTGCTCGATCTGTTCGAGCGCCTTGTCGGGCTCGGCGCCCGGCAGGTCGATTTTGTTGATGACCGGGATCAGTTCGAGATTGTTATCGATGGCGAGATGAGCGTTGGCGAGCGTTTGCGCTTCGACGCCCTGCGAGGCGTCGACGATCAGCAGCGCGCCCTCGCACGCCGAGAGCGAGCGCGAGACTTCGTAAGAGAAATCAACGTGGCCCGGCGTATCAATCAAATTGAGCACATAGTCTTCGCCGTTCTCCGCGCGGTAGTCGAGACGCACGGCATGGGCCTTGATCGTAATACCGCGCTCTCGTTCGAGGTCCATATTGTCGAGCACCTGATCCGACATCTCGCGCTCGGTGAGCGCGCCGGTCAATTCGAGAAGGCGGTCGGCGAGCGTCGATTTGCCGTGATCGATATGCGCGATGATCGAGAAGTTTCGTATGCGTTCGGAATTCATTTATTTAGCGATCAGCCTTCAGCGATCAGCCTTCAGCGATCAGCAAAAGCAAATAAGCTGACGGCTGACGGCTGATTGCTAAACGCTGACTACTTAAAATAACAAAATGGGCGCGAAACCGCACGCCCGACGCCCGGTCTCGGCGGCGGTCAGAAGCCTTCGGCGACGGGCCGTCATCGCCCGGCCGACGCCCCGGAACTCGATTTTACTTAAAGCAATCATGCTGCCAGATCACCACTTTCCTGGGCAGCGGGTCGGGCCTTCCGGGCGGTGGAGTATCTTCCTGCATGAAGACGATATCGAAAGTTCTTAGCTGTTTTGCTTCGGAATGTGAGGCATTCCACGTTCGGCAGAGGTATTGCCCGTAGTATAAACGTGCGTTCGCAGATCTCACGGTCCACAGGTTCTCCAGATACTTTTGCCAGTAGGCGTTCGGATACAGCGCCGCGACCGACTCGGGTTTCTCCAAGCTGACGGAAGCGCCGCCGCGGAAGATATCGACCTCCGTCCCGTCCTGCAATTTTCCGGGAATCACATACCAGCCGTCTTCCCTGCGCGGGAATGGAGCAAACATTCCCCAGTACTGATCCAGACCCAGCATCAGTCCGATCCACTGCGTGCGATCCGGCGCATGCACACGCCCCTGCGTGACCGTGCCGAGATTCCACAGGAAAATATAGACGAGAAAGATAGCGACGATCGTGCCGAGCGCCGGCGACAGGCGCCGCGGCGGGCGCTCCGGACGAAGCAGCGCCGTCACCCGGCCGAGACGCCCGCGGTTGCTCGCGACCAGCCGATAAGCCACATCTCCCAGCCACCGCACGGGCCTGATCTTCAGCAGCGGCGCACAGAGGCGCGTGACGGGCGAGAGCTGGCAGAGGTACACGAAGGCATCGAATTTCGCCAGATGCCCTTGATCTTCGGTTGCCACGATCCACGAGCGGTGGCGTTTTAATTCGTCATGAATCTTGGGGCGTTCCTGGGCGGGTCGTACCGGGATGGGTTCGAGCGCCAGAAAAACTCTGATCAGCTGCACCATCTTCCGGCAGAAGCCGCACTCGCCGTCGTAGTAGATCACCGTCTGCTCCTGGAGGCGGCGCGCCCGCTCCGGCCGGGAGATGGCCGCGACCCGCTCCCAGAACTGTCCGGGCAGGAGGCTCGACCAGGCGGCGATGCACACGAAAGGAAAGGTGCCGAGGATGAGAAACAGCGCCATGCTGGCGTGAAAAACGATGAACGTGAAGACGACGAGAATCCGCGTCAGAGGCGAGATGCGGGGAATAAATAGCAGCGCTGGGCCGATGGTCTCGATGCCGATGCTGGCGAACGAGAGAAACCAGATCAGCGTCGGAAACTCGAGCAGCAGCCCGCCGTAACCGGTTCGCATGTTATCAATGCTCAGCGCGTAGTACAGCGCGCTGCCCTCGCTCCACCAGACGGGGTCCGACTTGAGCACGGCCGCGAACCAGTAAACGAAACAAATCTGAAGGATGAAGGCGAGGCTGGCGATTGATGAGGTCGCCTGCTCTGGCGCGGGGTCATCTCCGGAGAGCGCGCGATCAACCGAATAAGCCGCGCCGAGCGGCAGAAACAGCGACCAGAACAACAGGAGATGCAAGAATTGATCGCCGCTGCTCAGAATCAGCGGGTTTCTATTCTGCACGGATAGCAAAAGAATCCAGGAGATCAGGGTGGCGAGCCGTGTCCGGTAGCCGAGGGTAAAGAAGAGGGCGAAGATGGCGGCCAGGGAAAAAAGAAGATACTGCACAAAAGCCGCGCCGCTTAAGAGATGAAGGCTCAGATACCACTCGTTGGTGAACTGCTGGATCAACGGCGCGCGGGGCAGCACGCCGGCGTCTGTATAAAATGTCGGGATTTCGCGGGCGCGCGCGATGATGTCGAAAAGTAAGGTTCCGCCCAGCAGCACTCTGAAAAGAGCCAGCGACCGATGGTCGAGCTCAAAAAGTTTCCAGAGGGCTTTCACTTTACAATATCTGCTCTAATTTCCCGACACCAGCGCCGTATCGCGCGCCAGCATCGCGGCGCCGATCGGAACGGCATCGGTGCCGAGTGAGGCGGCGACGATCTGGGTGGCTTCGAAACAGGGTTGAAAGGAGCGGCGCCCGGCTTCGCGGATGATCGGATTGAGAATCAACTCGCCCGCTTCCATGATGACGCCGCCACCGATGACGATGCGCTCCGGGTTCAGCAGGTTGGTGACGGCGGCGATCGCGGTGCCGATATAACGGCCGGTGCGCTCGATCATCATCAGCGCGAAGTCATCACCGTTGCGCGCTTCGCGTGCGATATCATCGGCGGTGAAGTCTTTATTGATCGCGAGACGCGAAAGTGAGGACGTGCCGTCGCGGTAGAGCCGCTCGTGCGTGCGGCGAACGATATTCGGCCCGGAGGCGACCGTCTCCAGGCAGCCCGTATTACCGCAGACGCACTCGATGCCCTCGACGTTGATCGTGATATGACCGAATTCGCCGGCAAAGCCAGACGCCCCGAGCCACAGTTTACCGTCGAGGATGAGCGCGCCGCCGATGCCGGCGCCGATTGTGACGTAGAACATATTACGGCTGCCACGACCCGCGCCGGCGATATACTCACCATAAGCGGCGGAGTTGGCGTCGTTTTCCAGCACTACGCGCAGCCCGGTGGTGCGCCCCAGCTCGGCCTGGAGGTCGCCGCGCACGACCGAGGGAAGATCGGATGAGATGATGACGCGCCCGGTCTGCGGATTGACAAGCCCGGGTATGCCGACGCCCAGCGTCACGACACTCGTGTCGGAGAGATCGCGCAACTCTGTAACGACGCGCGCCACCTGCACGGCCACCGCCTCGGCGTCGAGCGCGGCTTCGCGCCGTTCGATGACGCGACCGTCGCCGCTGACGAGCGCCGCGCGCAGTGCCGCCACGGAGACATCAACGCCGATGCAATTGTTGGTCTCTTGTGATATCGGGCCAGCCATTATTTTTAGGCCCTCCAGATGGAGCTGCTAGACGTCACTTGTGCCGGGCAGGAAACAGCGAAAATGGTAACAAAGGGATCAGGGGCTGTCAAACAAGGCTCTCTCCGTGTAGAATGAACGCCGCGAATGAGACGTGAATGCCACGCGCGCGCGAAGGCGAGAATAAAGACGATCCTTTGATTTAACACCGGCGAATTCACGCTCCACCGGTAGAGACGGTATGGACATTAAAACCATCCTGGTGCCGACAGATTTCAGCGAGTGTGCCGGGCATGCGCTGGCGCCCGCCGCCTCGCTGGCGCGCATGATGAAAGCACGCCTGATCTGTCTGCACGTGATCGAGCCGGTCGTGCCCACGGTCGGTTTCACGCCCGTCGTGGAACCTCTGCCGGTAGCGGATATCAGCGAACGTCTGGAGGATTCGGCGGCGCGCGAGTTGCCGAAGTTCGCGCGGCATGAAGAATGTATCGGCCTCGATGTGGAGGATGTGATCGCGCACGGCGAAGCGGCATCAGAGATCGTCCGCGTCGCGCGCGAGCGTGGGGCTGATTTGATCGTCATCTCATCACATGGTCGCACGGGCCTCGGAAGAATCCTGTTCGGCTCGACGGCCGAATCCGTAGTGCGCCATGCGACCTGTCCGGTGCTCGTCGTTAAACCTCCGGCTTAAAGCGAATGGACGGTGACAGGGCAGTTGAACTCACGGCTGAACGCGCGCTGCCTGCTGTTTAAGATCTTCATATGGATGACCATTTTTTCTACGAACTGATCGGGCGGTACGGCCTCTTCGCTGTTTTCTTCCTCGCCATGATTGAGGGTGACATCACTCTGTTGCTCGCGGGCGTGCTGGCGCACAGCGCGTTTTTCGGCGAGTATAGCTTCGTCAAGGTGCTCTGCGCGGGAACGCTCGGTGGCGTCGCCGGCGACAACATCGCTTACGCCGTCGGGCGCCGGATGCACACGAGCGTGCGCGACTTTCGCTTTTACCGCGTGGCGCGCCCGCGCATCGAGCGCCTGACGGAAAATTTCGGCGCGCTTTCGATTTTCCTCTCGAAGTATATTTACGGTTTGCGCACGGCTGCGTGCACCTTTTATGGTGTCGCGCACATGCCCTACGGGCGCTTTCTGCCGCTCACCTTCGGGAGTTGTTTCCTGTGGGTTCTGAGCTTGAGCGGCGTGGGTTATTTCTTCAGCGGCGCGATCACCAATCTGATCGGCGATTTCGAGAAACTCGGCAAGTATCTGCTGGTCATCGTCGTCCTGGGGGTCGCCGGCTTTTACCTGGTCGAGCGCTACTGGCTCTCGAAGAAGGTGGAAGAGGCCGATCCGGAGCGCATCCAGAAGCTCGAGCATGTCGCGGAGGAGAAGCTTCATGCCGCCGAGGAAAAACTCCACGAGATCGGACACGAAATTCAGGAGCATCTACCGCCGCTCGTGCGACGTAAGGAGACGTCAAAGCGTAAGCATCCGGCCACCACAACCAAGGCGGCGACGAAGCGCGGCGAGGTGAAAGGCGACTGACGAATAAAATTATTGATTTACAGTTGCCGATTGGCGATGATGCTTTTCGGCCCTTTTGAGTCTTCCGGTTTGATTTCCGAACGCAAATCTCAAAACTCAAATTCGCGAAAGGATTTTGTTTCCTCAGTGATCATCGAATCATCTGCCCCCACGCGGGTTGATCTGGCGGGAGGCACGATCGACATCTGGCCGCTATACTTATTTCATCCGGGGGCTGCCACCGTCAATTTCGCCATCTCGCTCTCGGCGCGCTGTCGCATCGAGACGCTGCAAGATGACCGCATCGTGCTTGAATCACGCGATCGCAATCTTTCCTTCGAGACGCGTCTGGCCGATATCGAAAATCTCATCCAGGAAAAGCGTCTCGAACTCATCGCCAAGCTGGTTCACTTCTTCAAGCCGGAGACGGGCTTTCATCTCATCACCGAAAGTACGGCCCCGGCGGG
>JANOGZ010000854.1:0-6713 GCA_031406255.1 Pyrinomonadaceae bacterium
AATTTCGTCTTATCGGGCAGGTGTCGCCGCGCGGAAATTTCCGCCGCCAAGAAACTTAGACCATTAGTTTCGCCCGCGCCACTCGGGCGCTCACGATCGAGTGTGATCGCTTACCGTTTGCGCGCCGAACCGGTGCTCCCCGTGCCGCGCCGTGGCCGCTGAGCACCGGGACCCGGAGCCATTCCGGGGTTCGCCCGGATTATTATTCGAGCCGCCGTGATCGTGTGATAAAGTGCGGGCGCTTGCGAGTCTGACGTGGCCCTCTGGAAAGCGCTGATCGGCGACCTCACGCGTTGGAGGCGCGGGGTATGCGTGTGATATGCCGAACCGATCGAATTTGAAAACGAAACTCGCCGGAAGAATCCTATGCCAAGTCACATGTCCGACATCGGTTTTCCAATGGAGCGGGAAGAAGATTATCGCCAACTCGCAACTCTCGCGCTGGAAAAGGGCGAAGCGCTGGAAACAGCAAACGGAGTCTATGTGAAATGGTCGCCGGATGAGCAGGTCGAACTGTGGGTGCTGATGGATCAGGATGAAACGATCGTCGGCCTCAGCCCCCACTTTTCCGGAAGCGCGCGGATGAGAGTCGCGCTCACGGAAAGGGTCTCGCGTCCGGACGGCGGCGCTCTCGAAGGCGCTTTTCGCGGCTGGGCCGACCCGCGCGGCGATCATCCGGAGAGCGGAGACTACCAGTTCGTTTTCGACGTGCCCGACTACGATTTAAATCGCGCTGTGGCGCTCCCTTCGGTGCTTGACGTTCAACTGGCCGCCTTCGCGCACGAACTGGAGGCGTATGAAAGCAACGAAGCGTACAAGACGGCGCAGGGCGACGTTGGAAAAAAGATCGCTCCCGAATCTTTTCTCCCGGTCGGGCTGTGGACGCCGCGCGGCGAGCTGGTCGATGTGCCGGAAGCTTACGCGATCCTCACCGGTCACGTTCTCGAAACGTCTATTATCACCAACCCCATCACCGACAGCGATTTCTGCTGGGCCAGGATTCGCACCCTCGGGGGTGAGCTCGACATGGTGGCGGACCCGCTGATGCTCAACGGTTTTCTCGTTAAAGGCGGCATTATCAGCGGCTCATTCTGGTTATCAGGACGCCTGCCCGATCGTGCGCGGTGAGCGACCGCGCCGGTGAGCAAGCGAGACTATCTCACTCGACCGCCGGCTCCCGTCGCCGTCGCTCATGCAAAAGTTATCACGCGGTAAAGGGAGACAGATGCCGGGCTTCGATTACAACGATCGCTATTTTATTCCACAGCGCAACTCGGAGAACGGAGAAGTCGGCGTCGCCACTCTCTTTCACTATCGCCAGCAGGGAGGGATCGTCTGGGCGACATACGAAGGCGGCGCGGTGCTTTTCGGCACGCTGATCGCCAAATTGTTAAGCGATGGCGCGCTCGACATGCGCTACCAGCACGTAAACGTCCGCGGAGAGTTAATGACCGGCCGCTGCCGCTCGACGCCGGAACTCCTGCCGGACGGGCGCCTTCGTCTATACGAGTCGTGGCAGTGGACGAGCGGTGATCAATCGACGGGCGAATCGATTGTCGAAGAAATCAAACTTCGTTGATCGTCGTCTTCCGATCGCCGCTCAGAGCGGCGACGCATTTCTTCCGGCGCGGTTTCCGTCGTCATGTTACCCGCCTGGTGGGGCGGTACCGAATCTTCAGCGGGCGGGCCGGCCAGTGCGCGTAAGGTCGCTTCATGTTCTCGCACGGCGCGCCATGCTTCGGCACGTGCCCAATTCCACGTGCGCCAGTCAACGCCCTCAGGCGGGGACCATCGTTCAAGCACCAGTGTCGCCGCCCACGCCCTGGAATCGCGGTTATCCGTCATGGCCGGCAGCGCGTCTATCAGCGCGGGCACCGCGTCGGCGCTGAGCGACGCGGCGTAACCGGCATCGAAGGGGCGACCGGCATTTTTCGCGTGCGCCACGTTTGTGCGAACGATCAGCGCATCCGGATTAAGCAGGTGAAGCATCGCGATCACAGCGAGGCCCGCGACGAGCGCGCCGCACGCGAACCGCTCGCGCTGATTGCGCAGTAGCACCGTCACCGCAAACCAGATGAAAACCAGCGCCAGCCAGCCCATAAAGGCTGTCGTGTAGAGTCGTAATTCGGTCAGTCCGTATTCGCTCTGGTACAGCTGCATGCGCTTGACGGCCGAGGCCAGGATGACGAACAGCAACACCAGGTGCATTCCCGCCAGCGCGCGAAAGATGCGCACATGCGCGGCATTCTCTTTGTGCAGCAGCCAGTGTGCGATGAGCAGAACCGGAAGCGCCAACAAAGCGACCCAGACCATCTCGAAAAAGCCGCGCCGCGCGTATTCGGCGTAAGTGAGTCCCGTCGAATTTATGACCCACGCCGCACCGCCGAACAAGTAGCGAAGCTGCACGCCGACGAAACTACAGAAGAGAAGATTGAGAAGTCCGAGCACGACGCTTATTTCGACGATGCCGAGTGAAGCCCGGCCGGAAGCGCGCCGCGGCGGCGCATCGTTCTTTTGATCTTTCGTCTCACCGAGCGCCGTCGTGTCTTCGGCTTTGTCGTGGCGCTGACGACCCCGTAGTAGCGTCCGGATGTCAGTGACGTCCGCCACTTCTGTGCCGAGCAGCATCCCGCGCAGAAATCCGCCGCTGATCCAGGCGAAGAAAAGCAGGAGAAAGACATGCGTGAGAAGTTCGTCGAAGTCGAGGCGGAAAGTATGTTGAATGATCCCTTCAAAGATCGCATCCGCGGCCATGAAAAGAGCGCCGAACACGAGCAGCAGCGGAAGCGCGATGGCGAGACCACGCGCGACCCCGAGCGCGTGCTGCGACCACCCGGCGCGCGGAATCTCCTTCCACCGCACGTCGCTAAGCAGTAGCGGAAATGCTCCACCGACCGCGTTAAGACTGGCCGCGACGAGCGAGAGCGCATACTCTGCGACGCCGGCGAGGCGGATGCACCCTTTACGTGCGCGCCAGGCCGCAAGCGACAGCAAACCGCCGATCGTCAACGCATCCAGCACTTGCAGCGTCAGCGAGTCTCTCCAGGCAAAGGCGGTGGCGGTGAGCAGGATCGTTGGGATGAGCCAGTCTCCGTCTCCTGTGAAGCTCACGCCTTTCCGCCGCGCCAGTGCCATGACGGCCGTGACGAGCGCGCCGATCCAGAAAAAGAGGTTCAGGCCCCATGGCGTCGCGCGCAGCAGCGCATCGCCGAGCAGTCCGAGCAGCAGTGCTGCTTCCAACACGCCGAGTCCTAATTTCGTTCTGTTATTCATGGTCAGAGTCCCTTGGAAGGTTCATCAAAGGGTCACGAGTTCTGGTCTCGCAGATGAGCGATCAATCGTGCGGTCAGAGCCCCGAGATACACGCCGATAAAGGCCGGCACTTGCGTGATGATGGTGAGTTCGAGAAAGCCGGGGACGGGATAGGGCGGCGAGTGGCCGAGGACGCGGCCGAATAAATGCGCGAGCGGAATCCCGAGGCCAAGCGGAAGCGCCCTGCGCCAGGCCTGAAAGGGCCGCGCGAAACCCAGAAAGCATCCGCCCGCGATCATCAGGAGGGCGGGTAGCTGCACCTCCTTGACGTGCAGGTCAACGTACCCGATGAGCAGGCCCAAACCTAACGCCAGCACTCCGCACAGCGCGTCGCTTCTTTTTGATTTGGCAATATGCATGGTTACCTCACTTCGGCGCATGAGCCGACGCAAATCCTGAACTTCAGCAAAGCGCTTTGCAATATAAAGCCCGCGGACAAAAAAATTTGCCGTCCGCGCCGCTTAGCGCCGACGCGCGGCGCGAATCAAAGCTTCCATATGATCGAGATAATGTTCGAGGGCGCGCCGGCCCGTCGTCGTCAACTGGTATTCTGTTTTGGGCAGGCGGCCTTCGAAGGACTTGGTGCATGTGACGTATCCCGCCTCCTCCAATTTGCGCGCGTGCACGCTCAAGTTTCCATCAGTTGTCTTCAATAGTTCCTTGAGATCATTGAAAGTGAGCGTCTCGTCGGCGGCGAGCGCGCTGACGATCGCCAACCGGATGCGCTCGTGGATAAGGCGGTCAAACTCTTCCGGAGCAACCCTCCGGTCATCGGCGTTGCTATCATCACGCGCGCTGCCCAACCTGTCACCGGTGCGCGCCTCCGGGCGGCTCTTGATGTTGTGGGCTTCCTGCTTCAGAGCGTTCTGTTTAGCCACCGTGCCTCCTCACAATATACAAACCGAAGATGATATGGAGACCACCAAATCCGACGGCCAGAAAGTAGTTTCCCCAAGCTGCGGGAGAGAAGAGAGCGATCGTACCGACCAGCATGAAGCAGAGACCCATCACGGGCACGATCCGTACGGAAAAGGCTCCACCGGTCACCACTCCGGTCCCGTAGAGCAATAACCACACTCCCGGGAGAAGACCGGTTAAGTGCGCGCGGTAGAGCACGAGGGTCAGTAGTGCTCCGGCAAACACGGGCGGGGAAAAGTTAATGGCCAATTTTCTGCCGGGGCGCGAAAGCAACGGCAACTCGGCGGCGCGCGCTTTCCGGCTCATGCCGTAACCGGCGATCAAGAGCGAGAGAAAACCCGTCGCCAGCCAGACGCCGAGCCACGCTTCAACCCCGGGCTGGCGCGCGGCAATAACCACGGCGAGAAGGGCCGCGAGGCCGATCGCACACTGGCCCCACCCCGACACGGCCGTAAATGACGTGGCGCGTTCCATCGTCTCGCGGATGAATCGCAGGTTATCCATCGCACGCTCATGGAGCGCGGTCGGCTCTTCAGCGATCGGACGTGGGCGGAGCAGACGAACAACAGCCATGCCGGGGATGATATTCTTTCCGTCTCTTTTCGTCAAGTACTTTGTAATGCAAAGCAACTGCGACGAGCTTAATTTTTCCGGCGCGTTCGGTCACGAGCGCTTAATCGTTGGTCTCCGGCTTTCCCGCGGGTCTGGCTGGCGCGAGATTTCCTCCGGAAGCGCTAATTTGTTAGCATAGATGAGCCGTTTTGCTTAACTCCCCCGATATCATGGCGGCTGACACGAGGGTCAGTGAGCGGCCGATTCTCAGGTGGCTCTCGTTGGTTGATGAGGCTCTTGACTCGTCGAGATCGGGGCCGCACGTTGCTCCGTCCGGCCCGAACACTTTATTTTGTCGGGGCATGACCCGTGCACCGATGTTTGCGAGCCCGGCGCGCGTTTGATCGAACAGCGCGCGCCCGGTGGTAATGACCAGAGGAGATGGACCGAATCGTGCAGAATGAGCGATTGCCTGGCGGAATAGAGTTCGTGACGAAGGCGGACGGAATAGAGGAATACAGATTATCCAATGGCCTGAAGCTGCTGCTGGTTGAGAACCGAGTCGCCCCAGTGACGACCTGCATGGTTCTCTATAAAGTCGGCTCGCGCAATGAAGCGGTCGGCTACACCGGCTCGACGCACCTCCTCGAACATATGATGTTCAAGGGGACGCCGACTTTCAACAAGGACAAGAACACACAGATCGCCGCCACCCTCCAGAAGATCGGCGCAGACTTTAATGCGACCACCTGGTATGACCGCACAAATTACTTCGAGACCGTACCATCCGACCGGCTCGAACTCGCGCTCCGGATGGAAGCCGATCGCATGCGCAATTCTCTGATTGCCGATGCCGATCGGCAATCAGAGATGACCGTCGTGCGCAATGAACTCGAGCGCGGTCAGAATGAACCGGCGATGGTCCTGGACGAAGCCGTCTATGCGACGGCTTTTCGCGAGCATCCGTATCATCACCCGACTATCGGATGGCGCGCCGATGTGGAAAATGTGCCGACCGCGCGCCTCAAGTCTTTCTATGACACTTTCTATCACCCGAATAATGCGACCCTGATCATCGTCGGAGATTTCGAACGCAGGGAAACGCTTCATCTGGTCAACCGCCACTTCGGCGCATACCCTTCGGCGGGTGCGATTATTCCGCAGGTTTACACTGATGAGCCGCCGCAGCAGGGCGAGCGGCGTCTGGTGATCCGTCGCGCCGGCGAACTGGCTCTCGTCCAGATGGCTTTTCATACGCCGGCCGTGCTGGGACAGATGAATGTTTTATCAAACGAAGGACTCGCCGAGCGCGCGACCAATCCTCCCGCAGAAAATGATATCTATCCGCTCGTCGTGCTTTCAGCGGCGCTCTCAAACGGCGTCACCAGCCGTCTCTACCAGGCGCTCATTGAGAGTGAGCTGGCCGTGAGCGTCAATACCAACGCCGATCAATTTCGCGATCCCGGTCTTTTTAATATCTATGCGACGGCGAGTCCCGGCGTCGAGCTGCAGCGGGTTGAAGAAGCAGTTCTCACGGAGTTGCGGCGCATCGCCGACGACGACGCGCCGGGCCTCGCACCATCCGAAGTCGAAAAAGCGAAGCAGCAAATCCTCGCGCAGGTCGCCTACAATCGCGATGGTACCTTTAATATCGCGGTGCAGATATCGGAAGCCGAGGCAGTCGCCGACTGGCGCTTCTACAAAGATTATGCGGCCAACATTGCGCGCGTCTCTTCTGCTGATGTCATGCGCGTCGCACGAAAATATTTCACGGAGGAGAATCGCACGGTCGGTTATTTTATTACGAAGCAGCCAGGCGATAAGGGCAACGGGGGCGGTTCCAATGATGGCATGCTGGGAGGCGCTCTCCAATCCGTGCGTCAAAGCGCGCGCGACCGACGGCCCCTCGCCGGCGGCGTTAAGTATTACCG
>JANOGZ010000856.1:0-1032 GCA_031406255.1 Pyrinomonadaceae bacterium
ATACGCGTCATCGGCGACCGCGACGACGAGTTCCGTATCCTGACCGACGTCGCCCGTCTGAAGATTAGCGTTAAAGATTACGAAGGCGGGCTGCGCGCCGCCGACCAGGCGATCTCGATCGCCGAAGATTTGCGCAACCGTGATGGGTCTGGTGCGGCGCTGGTCGAGGGCGCCCGCGCGTGCCTGAAACTGAGGCGGCCACAGAAAGCATTGGAGGCCGCCGAGCGCGCCGTCGGGCTTCTCGATGAGACCGGATCGGGCGAAAGATGGCGCGGGTATTGGACACTCGCGCTCGTATTGGATGCCCTGAGTGGAAGCGCGCGGTCGCCGAACAGGGAGCGCTCGCGCGCGGCGCAGCGCCGCGCGGTTGAACTACTGGAGGAAATGCGCGAGCAACTCGACATCTCCGACGAGGTGAGGCGCAGGGGCGTCACCCACGCGCTGGCTGACGTCGCGCGCGACCTGCACGCAGCACTCGTCCGATCCGGTCAGACGGCGGAAGCGAAGACCATTGCGCGAAAGTGGCTGCTTGACGAAGCCGGGGCGTACTCGCCCGGCGAATAATCGGAATCCCGCTTGCGAAGCCACCCGGCTTGGGTCGATCACCTGTCTTCATCGGATTTAACGGACACTCCCTTTCAGTTTCTACTCCCAACCAAAGTTCGCTCCTTCCTCATGTGTTCACTGGTCCCCAGGTGAACCATGTCGGGCTCAAGCGTCACCAGCCTGTCAATCGTCACCAAAGGGTCACCAAATCGTCAGGATTGACCACGGCCCTCCGCCTTAAAGTGCCCAAAGTCGTTTGACATAGCTTTCCGGATCAACGCCTTGATAGGCGGCATTTAAGAGGAGGGCCGTGGTCAATCCTGACGATTTGGTGACCCTTTGGTGACGATTGACAGGCACGCCGCTTGAGCCCGACATAGTTCACCCGGGGACCAGTGAACACATGAAGAAGGGGCGAACTTTGGTTGGGTGTAGAAACTGAAAGGGAATGTCCGTTAAATCCGATGAAGGTAGGTGATCGACTCA
>JANOGZ010000900.1:0-3436 GCA_031406255.1 Pyrinomonadaceae bacterium
TGACCGGCGGCGCGCGCGCGGTAAAACTCTACTACCTCATTGACCGCCGCGATCTGCTGGATAAAGTGAAGACTGTTTACGCGCGCTACGCGGCGGGTTGAGCTGCGTGAGAATGATCTTTCGTGCGCTTCATCGCCAAAAGCCCCACCGCTTTTGATTTTAAAGCGGTGGGGCTTTTGGTCCTCTGCTTAAGACTAGGTGTTACGGTCTCGTGCGGCCACGTCCTCTTCCGCGTGACGTGCCGGGATTCGTGTTGCGTCTGCGAGCACCCATACTACCACTGTTCGAATTCATGTTGGTGTTTGTATTGGTGTTCATATTGTCATTCGTGTTGCCGTTCATGTTGGCATTGATCGGCCCGCGAGACGTTCCCGGGGTCCGGTTGCGACCACGACGAACCCGGCGCGGCGTACCCGGATTCGGGTTGCGCCTGCTGTTGTGATTCATGTTGGTGTTCGTATTACCGTTCGTGTTGCCATTCATGTTCTGACTGGCTTCGACGACGATTAGCGGCGCGATGGCGAAGGCAAGAGACAGGACAAGCGCCTTACCCATTCTGAGAAGTAACTGTGTCATTTGAGAAAACCCTCCTGGTTCTTCGCAACACAAGCCAATGTGCTGCTTGTTGGTTTACTGTGTGGGGACGAGAGTTTAAAGCCGGGGCCAAGTATACACGAAACAGTCGCGGGCATGGCGACCCGAAGCCGTTCGAATGCGATTTTCAAAGCGGCGCGGGGCATTTGATGCTCCACCGGGTTACCACCTTTCCATTCCCCGTCACGTAGTTTTGGAAGGCCGTTCCGCGGCGGCCGCGCGTTCGATCCTTTCGAGCACCTGCCGGCGATAGCGATGTGTCACGGGGCGGCGGCGGCCGACGCCGATGGCATGACGCGAGATGATCAGCGTCGGGGGCAGCTGGCGGCGCTTGAATTCGTTGGCGGGCGCTTCGATGCGGTTCAGCAGGTCGTAGACCAGCGCGGGGTCGTAGCCCGCGGCGATGATCTCCTCGGGCGTCGCCTTTTGCTCGAAGTAGAGTTTGATGACCGGGTCCATCAGGTCGTAGGGCGGCAGCGACTGATCGTCGAACTGTCCCGGCGCAAGCTCGGCCGAGGGACGTTTTTCGATGATCTCCCACGGAATGATTTCGCGCTCTTGATTGTAGTTGCGCGCGAGCGCGTAGACTTCCGTCTTCAGCAGGTCGCCGAGCACCGCGAGGCCGCCGTTCGTGTCGCCGTAGAGCGTGCAGTAGCCGAGCGCGAGTTCCGATTTGTTGCCGGTCGAGAGCAGCAGGCGGCCTTCGGCGTTCGAGATCGTCATCAGGATGTTGCCGCGCAGGCGTGATTGCAAATTTTCAGCGGCGAGCGATTCTCCGCCGCGGCTCGGCCGTGTGAGGTTGAGCTCTTTCGTCAGCGCCTCGAAGGCTCCGGTGATCGGATGCTCGATCGTCGGCATGCCGAGCTTTTGGCCGAGCGCGACCGAATCATCAATGCTTCCGCGCGAGGAAAAGGGCGACGGCATCATTACCGCCAGCACGTTTTCGGGACCGAGAGCCTCGCACGCCAGCACCGCGACGGCCGCCGAATCAATGCCGCCGGAGAGGCCCAGCACCGCGCGCTGAAAACGATTTTTGTGCGCGTAATCGCGGATCCCCAGGACGAGCGCCTGGCGGACTGTCCCGATGTCGTCGCCGGGCAGGCAGCGCTCATCTCTGACGCCGCATTCGAGATCGACCGTGCCGAAGAACTCCTCGAACGGCGGAGCCTGCATGATGATCTCGCCGCGACAATCGGTGACGAGGCTCGCGCCGTCGAAGATGATGCCGTCGTTGCCGCCGATGAGATTGACGAACACGATCGGCATTCCCGTCGCGCGCGACCGATGCGATACCATCTCGCAGCGCTGCCCCATCTTCGCCTTATTGAAGGGCGAAGCGTTGATCGAGATCAGCACGCTCGCGCCCATCTCGACCAGATCGTCGGCCGGATCATGTGTGTAGAGACGTTCGCGCCAGAACGTCTTGTCATTCCACATGTCCTCACAGATGGTAACCCCGACTTTCTCTTTTCCGACATCGAACAGCCGCCGCTCGCTCCCCGGTTCGAAGTAGCGCGGATCATCAAAGACGTCGTATTCGGGCAGCAGCGTTTTATCCGCAAACCCGAGCAGTTCGCGGTTGCGGATCACGGCCGCCGAGTTGAAAAGCCTTCGCCCCGAAGTTCGATTGGTCGGGCGAATCGTGCCGATTACGGCCGTGACACCTTCGGTCGCCGCGATGATTTTATCCAGCGGTTCGAGCGCTGAGTGGGCGACGTCGCGATCGAGAAACCAATCGAGCGACGTGTAGCCCTGAAGCGCCACCTCCGGCAGCACGACAAGATCGGAGCGGTCTTTCTTCGCCTGTTCGATCGCGCGCAGGATACGCTCCGTATTGCCTTCGTAATCGCCATTGGTTGTATTGATCTGTCCGATGGTGACCCGCATATGTGTAGTTTTTCGACTCGTGAGAAGTTGGTTTAACGTCCGGAAATATTGCTCTTTTCAAGCGCAAATCGCAAATCAATATGCGCGCTATTCACGGCCGTCCGTGGCCGCCGCCGCCCGGCGTCTCGATCCGCACGCGGTCTCCCGCCTCCACTGTCCAGGTTCCCTTCGAGGCGATCGGCCGCGGCCGGCGCGCGCCGCGCCGGATGATGAAATCTCTTCCCGGTTCCCCGCTTTTTCCCCCGGAGAGGCCATAGGGCGCGTGGCGGCGGCGGTCGGCGAGAAGCGACATGCGCGCCGGCACGAGCGTTTCGATCTCGCGCACGACACCATCACCGCCGCGGCGCCGGCCCCTCCCGCCGGAATTTTCCCGGATGTGATAGGCCCGCACGCGCAAGGGATAAGCGTATTCGAGCGCTTCGGCGGGCGTGTTCAAACTGTTCGTCATGTGCGTGTGCAGCGCGCTCAGACCATCCAGCGCGGGCCGCGCGCCCATGCCGCCCGCGACCGTCTCATAATAGGCGAACTCGACACCGTTGCGCGGATCCACCCCGCCGATCGAGAGATTGTTCATCGTGCCCTGGCTCGCCGCCGGAATCCTCCCGGGGAGAGCCAGCGCCAGCGCCCGGAAAACGACATCGACGATGCGCTGCGATGTTTCGACATTGCCGCCGGCCACGGATGCCGGAGGCGCGGCATTGACGATTGTGCCGCGCGGGGCGACGACCTCGATCGGCTCCATCAGTCCCGCGCTCGCCGGAACATCTTCCGCGCCGATCAAACACCGAAAGACGTAGGACACGGCCGAGAGGGTGATCGCTTCCACCGCGTTGATGGGGCCGCTGACCTGCGGCGCGCTTCCCGAGAAATCGACCGTCGCCGTGTCATCTTTGATCGTCACGCGGACGCGCAGCGTGATCTCCTCGGTGCCCGCGCCGTCATCATCGAGCGCGTC
>JANOGZ010000935.1:0-2098 GCA_031406255.1 Pyrinomonadaceae bacterium
CCTTCTCGCCGCCGGAACTACAGGCCCCAACGAACAGGGTGAACAGCAGGGCAAGCAGCGACATTGCAGGGCGGACAACTGGCCGTCGAAGCATCATCAGTCTTCCTTTCTAGTGGAAACATCATTCGGTCCAGGGAGTTCGTCAGCCCAGGCATTATACGTAATTTCGGCTCTCCAGTAATTCGCGCGAAAACAGAAGGCCCCGGGGAAGCTGCGCCGGAGCTCTGACGCGAAAGGCCGTCGGTTAGATCAGCTCCAGGCGCCGGTTCTGTCGTTGTCAGGTAAGCTATCTCGACCGGGTGTAATGACCCGCAGAAGACCCCTGTTGAGATGTTGCTCCCCTTGCTGGATCCCCCTAAAACCATTTATCGGGGCAGCGGTATGTAAATTGCCCAGCCGCCATTGACATCTAGCCATACTGCGTAAATAGCTTGAAATTACAACACGGAGCGGTCGATATGAACCATTTACGATGCTTTTTGCTACTACTCGCTGCATTATTTACATGCAGTACCATCTCCTATGGACAGCAAGCTGAATCGGCGCTTTTACCGGAGGCCGGTCGCGCCCGGCTCGATGACCTGCGCGCCAAGGGGGGAGAAGCCCTGTTCAATATGGATTATGACGAGGCGCGCCGTGTGTTTACTGAGATCACGCGCGAGTTCCCGGACCATCCGGCTGGTCCGCAATCCCTGGCCGCCTGTATCTGGTTGCAGACGATGAACGAATCGCGTCGTTTGCAATCATCCCTCTATAACACCAAATCCTTTTACTCAAAGAACGAAGATAAAGTCGAGCCGAAGATAATCGAGACGTTTCGCGACTACACCCGGCAGGCCAAACTGCTGGCCGAAGCGCGCCTCAAGCGTGATCCGCGTGATGTCGAGGCACTCTACTTTCTGGGCGCGACCCAGGGGCTGAAGGCGGCTTTTGCGGGCGCGGTCGAACGTCGCTTTATGGCGGCTTTGGATGATGGGTTGGAAAGCGTGGAGTCTCACCGCAAAGTACTCAAACTCGCTCCTGACTTCTCCGACGCCGAACTGACCATCGGAGTTTATAATTATGTTGCGGGGGGGCTGCCGCTGCCGGTTAAATTACTGGCGAGAGTCGGGGGCATCAGCGGCTCGAAGAAGCGAGGTATCGCGACGCTTGAGCGGGTCGCGCAGAACGCCAAACGGGCCAGCGATGATGCCAAGGTGATGCTCATCGCGATCTACAAGCGCGAGAAGCGATATGCGGACGCGATCAGGCTCGCGCGCGAACTGGCCGCGAAATACCCGCGTAATTACCTTTTCAAAATGGAAATAGCAGATGGTCTGATGTCTCAATCCGTAATGGACCGTAAAGCGAACAAGGCGGCGGCGGGGAGTGAGCGTGAAGTTTTCGGCATCTTCGATTCGCTGCTTGGTGATCAGGCTGTCGGAAAAGCGCGCGCCTTCGACCTGATCCATTACCGTTACGGTGAGGCTCTCTTCGCTGTCGGACAGTTTGAACGGGCATCGCAACAGTTTCAAGCCGCGGCAAAAGCCGTTGGGGCAAACCCCGGTCTCATTTCAATGGCCTACCTGCGCTCCGCACAGTCACTTGACTTGATGGGCAAGCGGCGCGAGGCCCTGGCGACATACAATGTCGTCCTCAACCGCCCTAACATTTACGATATGTATGATGAAGCACAGCGCGGCCTGCGCAGTCCTTACGCCAATAAGGATTGAGATGCCTGAACGCCGCAGGCCGAGATCCGCAAAACCTGCGTTGCGTTCCCCCGCTAAACCGTACTTCCGGCAAAGCGATCTGGTGCGCCGAACCGGGAAGTATTTTGAGCACGCTTGCTACTTTTCCGGTATTGCGCCGGCGTGACGCCGACCAGGCATTTGAAGTTCGGCCTTTGCACCGCCCCACCTGAGGGGGCGGTGCGGGCATATTCGTATTCCATCTTCCACGCAAAAGACGAAACAGACCAGCTTCATGGCTTGAGACTGGCGGTATAGTCTTCAAGAAGCTGTTGCGCTTTTATTCCCGGGCTAATCACTGCCAGTTTTTTCGACCAGTCATAGCCACTGAACACTCCGACGAGTTCCGCCCTATCGTTGTATACCGG
>JANOGZ010000918.1:0-2050 GCA_031406255.1 Pyrinomonadaceae bacterium
CGCGCGACGGCCTTGCGAGGTTCCTTCGCACGATCTGCCTGCCTTCTCGCACGGGGGAGGCGCAAGTGGCCGATCACTTACTTCGATCGGGGGAACTGTTTTCTAGCGGGGACGCTGCTCCTTACGCTTTTTCGTCGCGGCCGGCCTTGCCTGTGGACGCTGGCGCTCGGAAGTTTTTGCGCGGCCCGTTACGGGGGTGGGCGCGCCTAGTTGCTTGACCTCTTGTTCGAGCGCTGCCAGGCGCTCGCGTAATTCGACGTTTTCCGCTTCGGCTCGTTCGGCGCGCGTCGTCAGGTTCGAATCGTAGCGCCACCAGTTCAGACCGATCTGTTCGGCCTTGTCGATCGAGCACACCAGCAGGCGGATCTGCAAAGTCAATAATTCGACGTTGGCCAGTGATACCTTAATGTCGCCCGCGATAACCAAACCTTTATCGAGAATCCGGTCCAGCACATCCACCAGACCGGGCGGCCGCGCCGAAATCAAACTCGATCGCTCGCTTGACACCGTTTGCCTCTCCCTTCAAAGGGGCAGCCCCATACCTGCAAGACTTTTGACAGGCCGCCAGATGCTATTGCGGTTTGCTCATCCTCTCAGATCAATCGCCCGATCGGGCCGAGATCGAGATTGAGTTCTTCGTCAGCTAATCCGAACTGCGCCTTCAATTCTTGCATCTTCGCTTCCAACGTCATCAAAGCGAGCCCTAATTCCTCCACTTGCTCGGGTGACAAACGGCCGCCTTCCATCCGCCTGACCGCTTGCTTTTCCAGCAGACGACGGATCAATTCGATCAGTGTCAAAACAAGCTTGGCGAGACCCTGTTCGACCGATTTCGCATCCAGATTGATACGTTCGGGTAAGGCATCAGTTACGCGTCGGAGTTGTTCGATAAACTCTTCTGTGTGCGCCGTCTCGACTTCCGGCTCGACCGAAAGGTGATTGTTTGGGAGATGCGTCACAAGATTACCCCGAACCGTCGCCCTGTGTCTATCCTTTTAAGCATCAAAGCGCCGTTTGAGATTCAAGATCAGTGAAACTGTAAGGTGGCCATGCGCCGCTCGTCAAGAAGCGGAGGTCGCCGCCGCGGCGCGTGCCGAGGGCCGCTTCAAGGCGCGCCCGGTAAACCCCCACCTGCCGGCGCTCGACGAGGTGGGCCGCGCGCACCACCAGCGCCTCCATCGGCCGCAGCCGGACGCGCGTATCGCGCACCGTATCACGCACCGCCGCGTCGAGCCATGCCACGATCTCGTCGGCGGACGTCTTTAAACTCTCCTCGCCGAGAATGGCGCGCCGCTTGGCCAACAGAAACGCCGCGCCCGGCCCGGGCGTGACCACCTCCTTCAAAGCGCTTCCGCCGCCCCGACCACTGCTGCGGGGTGTGCCGGCTTCGTCACTCCGCCCCCCTTCCGGCCCGCCGCTCTCGCTACCCTCCTGTGATGGCTCCGCGCTTCGTCCGGCGGTGGCCGGATCGCGGATGATCTTGACGCCCATTTCGACGCATCCGCTGACATGCGCCAGCGAAGCCTCGATCTCCGCCCGGCGCGATGCGAGATAGCTCTCAATTTGCGCCGCGCTCACGATCGTGCCGAAGCGGAAGGGAAGCGGCGTCGTCTGCGCCAGCACGCGACCGATTGTCTCGCTGTGCGCGCGGACGTTTTCCCGCGTGATCGAGATGCGCGCGTCCTCAAAGTCACTGACGACGGCCACGATCCCGTGCCCCCCGAGCAGGAGGCGCGGCTTCGCGCCCGCCACGCCAACGCCTCCATCAATCGTCTCCGCCCTGATCCTTTCGCTCAGGCAGTACGCATACACATTCATTGATTCTCTGCCCGCCACCCCGCCTCGTCGGCTCATACTGGCTCTGATGGGTCGCGCTTGTCAGGCGCGGAAGTCAGGACGGCGCGGCTCTCCGGTAAAGCTTCGGCGCGACGGGCTCGTTCGTCGAGCACCTTGTTGACCGTTTCGACAGAACCCAGCAGCAGATTCAGCCCGACATAGACCAGATCAATATCGGCGACGGCAATGGTGACCTCGCCCGCGATCACCACGC
>JANOGZ010000922.1:0-4195 GCA_031406255.1 Pyrinomonadaceae bacterium
GCAATGCGTCAGCTAGTATTAATACAGCAGACGGGTATCTGGTTAACTTGCCGGTTTGCTCATGATGGCAAAAGCAGTTCGCGCTTGTCATTAATCGCGATGATGTTTTCATTTTATGCCCGACGAACGTCACTTTATGCACGAACCTGGATCGGCCGGAGCGCCAGCATGTCAGCGCCCGGCCCTTGCTGAATGAGCATTCATTCAGTATGATGGTGGCCTTGCTCGGAGACTTCTCGTTTGGAACTTCTAAAGGAAAGGCTGAACTTCCCCCCTATGCTTCGGATTGAAAAAGCCGCCGTCCTTGGCGCCGGCACGATGGGCGCGCAGATCGCCGCGCACCTGGCGAACGCCGGGATTCCCGTTCTCCTGCTCGACATCGCCCCGCGCGAGCTGACGGCCGAGGAGCAGGCCAGGAATCTAACGCTCGAATCGAAAGAGGTGCGCAATCGCATCGCCCGCGCCGGTCTGGAAGCGGCGCGCCGCGCCAGGCCCGCCGCCTTCTTCACGCCCGATCACGCGCGCCTCGTCCGCACCGGCAACTTCGAAGACGACATGGCGGGGCTCAAGGATTGCGATCTGATCATCGAGGCAGTCGTCGAGAATCTGGAGATCAAGCAGCGCCTCTACGAGCGCGTCGAGGGGCACCGGCGGCCGGGCGCGATCGTCGCCTCGAACACGAGCGGCATCCCGATCCGGCATCTCGCCGAAGGACGCTCCGACGATTTTCGCGCCCATTTTCTCGGCGTCCATTTTTTCAATCCGCCGCGCTATCTGCACCTCGTCGAACTGATCCGCACCGAATGGACGCGTCCCGAGGTTTCCTGCGCGCTCTACGGCTTCCTCGACCAGCGCCTCGGCAAGGGCGTCGTGATCGCCAAGGATCGCCCGAACTTTATCGCCAACCGCATCGGCACCTACGGCGCGCTCGTCACGATCAAGACGATGCTCGAAGACGGCTACTCGATCGAAGAAGTCGACAAGATGACCGGACAGGTCATCGGGCACCCCAAAACGGCGACCTTCCGCACCTTCGATCTCGTCGGTCTCGATGTCTTCACCCACGTCGCGAAAAATCTCTACGAGGCCGTGAGTGACGACGAGGAGCGTGAGGTATTCGTCGCGCCGGAGTTCATCAAGGGGATGGTCGAGCGCGGGTTGCTGGGCAATAAGACCGGCGGCGGCTTCTACCGCAAGCAGAAGGGCGAGAAGAAAGAGATCTGGACGCTCGATCACGCCTCGCTCGAATACCGCCCGGCCGAGAAGGTGAAGCTCCCGGCGCTCGACGTGGTGAAGAATATCGAAGACACGGCCGAGCGCATCAAGTCGCTGGTGTGGAGCAAAGACCGCACGGGGGCGTTCCTGTGGAAGACCACCTCGCGCACGCTTCGTTACGCCGCGAACCGCATTCCGGAGATCGCCGACACGGTGGTCGAGATCGATCGCGCGATGCGCTGGGGCTTCAACTGGGAACTGGGCATCTTTGAGGTGTGGGACGCGATCGGCGTTGAAAAATCGGTCGCCCGGATGCGCGCCGAAGGCCAGCCCGTGCCGCCCAACGTCGAGCGGATGCTCGCGGCGGGCGCGACCTCCTTCTACAAGAAGGAGAACGGCCAGCAGCTCTATTTCGATTTCGCTTCCGGGCAGTATGCGCCGGTCAATGATCCGCCGGGAGTCGTTATTCTCAAATCCGTGAAGGAGCGCACGGGGGTCATCAAAAAGAACGCCGGCGCTTCTCTCATTGACCTCGGCGACGGCGTGGCGTGCCTCGAATTTCACTCGAAAATGAACGCCATCGGCGGCGATACGCTGCAGATGATCAAGCACTCGCTCGCCGAAGTGGAAAAGAATTTCGTCGGTCTCGTCGTCGGTAATCAGGGGCCGAACTTCTGCGTCGGCGCGAACGTGATGTTGATGCTGCTCGAAGCTCAGGAGGAGAACTGGGAAGAACTCGACCTGATCGTGCGCGCCTTCCAGACCGCCACGACCAGCCTGCGTTATTCGCCGAAGCCCGTGGTCGCCGCGCCCTTCCAGCTCGCGCTCGGCGGCGGCTGCGAGGTGGCGATGCACGCCGACCGTGTGCGCGCGGCGGCTGAAACATACATCGGTCTGGTCGAGGTCGGCGTCGGGATCATTCCGGCGGGCGGCGGCACGAAGGAGGTGCTCGTGCGCGCGCTCGACTCGATTCCGAAGGACATGAAAGACGCCGATCCGTTCCCGTTCGTCAAACGCGCTTTCGAGACGGTCGCGCTGGCGCGCGTCGCCACCTCCGCCGAGGAAGCGCGCACGCTCGGATTCCTCTCGGCCGACGATACGGTCTCGATGAACGCCGATCGCCTGATCGCCGACGCCAAACAGGAGGTGCTCGCGCTCGCCGCGAGCGGCTACGTCGAGCCGCAACCGCGCACGGATGTCCTCGCGCTCGGCCTCGCGGCGCTCGCCACGCTCAAGCTCGGCATTCACCAGATGAAGCGCGGCGGCTTTATCTCCGATCATGACGCGTTGATCGGCGAGAAGCTCGCCCGTATCCTGACGGGCGGCGATCTGAACCACCCGACGCGCGTCACCGAACAATACCTGCTCGACCTTGAGCGCGAGGCTTTTCTCTCGCTGGCCGGCCAGCGCAAGACGCAGGAGCGCATGGCGCACATGCTCAAGACCGGCAAGCCGCTGCGGAATTAGTTTAAAGTCTGAGAGACTGGAGTCTAAAAGTCAAAAAGAGCAGACCCGGGACTCTCAGACTCCGGACTGAATTGGCGAAGTTGATTCGACGCCGCGCCGCCGCCGCCAAATCGAACGCCGAACGGATTGCCGGGCGCAAGGTGCGAACGCAAGCCTAAATTTAGAATCGTAATAACTGAGGACACGAAAGATGAGAGATGCAGTAATCGTATCAGCCGTGCGGACGGCCGTCGGCAAAGCCCCGAAGGGAACGCTGCGGGATACGCGCCCCGACGAGATGGGCGCGAGCGTCATCAAAGAAGCGCTCGCCCGCGCCGAGGGCGTACAGCCGGAAGAGGTCGAAGATGTGATTATGGGCTGTGCGATGCCCGAGGCCGAGCAGGGAATGAACGTCGCGCGGGCGGCCGCGATCCGCGCCGGTCTGCCGGTCGATACGAGCGCGATGACGATCAATCGCTTCTGCTCCTCGGGCCTTCAATCGATCGCGCTCGCCGCCGATCGGATCCGGGCGGGCGGCGCCGACGTGATCGTCGCGGGCGGCCTCGAGACGATGTCAATGATCCCGATGGGCGGCCACATCATTCGCCCCAATCCGTACCTCGTCGAACACTACCCCGACTTTTATCTGAACATGGGTCTGGCGACGGAGAACCTCGCGCGCAAGCATGAGATTTCGCGCGAGGAGCAGGATGCCTTCTCTTTTCAGTCGCACCAGCGCGCGGCGCGGGCGCAGGACGAAGGAAAGTTTAAGGATGAGATCGTGCCGCTCAACGTCACGTTCGAAGAACTGAACGCGAAGGGCCGTAAGGAGCGGCGCGAGGTCGTCTTCTCGGACGACGAGGGGGTGCGGCGCGATTCGTCACCTGAAGGGCTGGCGAAACTAAAACCGGCGTTTCACGTGAAGGGAACGATCACCGCCGGCAACGCTTCGCAGATGTCGGACGGCGCGGCGGCGGTCGTCATCATGTCGGATGAGCGCGCGAAGCAGCTGGGATTAAAAGCGATGGCGCGCTTCATCGCCTACGCGACGGCCGGCTGCCCGCCCGAAGAGATGGGCATCGGCCCGGTGTTTGCGATCCCCAAGGCTTTGAAGATGGCGGGGCTGACGCTCGATCAGATAGACGTTATCGAATTGAATGAGGCTTTCGCCGCGCAGAGTCTCGCCGTCATCAAAACGCTCGGCCTCGACACGGAGAAAGTCAACGTCAACGGCGGCGCGATCGCGCTCGGTCATCCGCTCGGCTGCACGGGCGCGAAGTTGACCGCCACGGCCCTGCGCGAACTCGAACGCCGCGATGGCCGCTACGCGATGGTCACGATGTGCGTCGGCGGCGGCATGGGAGCCGCCGGAATTTTCGAGCGAATGACTTGAAGCAGTGGTCAGTGGTCAGCAGGAAGTCGCCAGTGCTTTTTCTGACCACTGACCACCGACCACTGACCACTGCTAATCACTGACCACTATTATAGAAAGGAACAGCCGTATGACAGCCGTAGCCGAACAGAAACAGATAAT
>JANOGZ010000946.1:0-8966 GCA_031406255.1 Pyrinomonadaceae bacterium
CGGCATCAATTTCAATCCGCGATAATCGTGGAATTCGCCTCGCATTTGCGAAATCGGGCGTTTGGTATGCAAGAGCGCACGGGTCGGCGTATTGCCGAATGAGATCACGACGCGCGGTCGGACGACGGCCAGCTCGCGATGAAGATACGGGGTGAAGAAGGACAGCACGTCGGGAGTCATCTCATCGCCGCTCGAAATCATTTTGACGGTGTTGGTCAGATAACACGCTTTTCGCGCGAGGCCGATGGCGCCGAGTATTTTTTCCAGCATCTGTCCCGCCGGGCCCATGAACGGCCGGCCGCTATCAATATCGGGCGCTCCCGGCGACTCGCCGACGACCGCCACGGCAGCGCCCACCGGGCCCTCGCCAAAAATAAAGATGCGCTCCTTGAAACGGGGCAAGACGGCAGCTCTCTGCATGAGTTCGGCGTTGATCTCGTCGAGCGTCTCGTTAGATTCAAGGGGCGTCGAATCGGTGAATAAAGACTCCTGCATCACATTCTAATACCCAGCAGCCTCAAGCTGAGAAATCACAACTCGTCCCTGGCAAACATCAACGATAAATTCCGGGATATCAGTTTGACTTCGTGGGTTATGAAGAACTTTTGTCTCTGGATATGTTTTCGTTGAGGTAGTCGCGCACCTTCTTCATATCGTCCCACGCCTCACGCTTCTTCGTTGGATCGCGCAGGAGATAGGCCGGGTGAAATGTCGGCATCACCTTGATGCCTCTGTAGTCTTGAAACTTACCGCGCAGTTTGGTGATGCCTTCTTTCGTGTCGAGCAGGTTCTTCATCGCCGTATTCCCCAGCACGACGATCACCTCCGGCCGGACGATGTCAATCTCGCGCAGCAGAAAAGGCTTGCAGGTGGTCGCTTCCGTATGCGTCGGCGTGCGATTTTGCGGCGGGCGGCAGCGATTGACGTTGCCGATAAATACATCTTCGCGCTTCATCCCGATCGCCTCGATGATTTTGTTGAGCAACTGCCCGGCGCGGCCGACAAAGGGTCTCGCCTGCGCGTCTTCATCTGCGCCGGGAGCTTCGCCGACGAACATCAGGCGCGCTTTGGGGTTGCCTTCGCTGTTGACGACGTGCGTGCGGCCCTCACACAACGGACAGCGCGTGCAATCGCCGATGTCGGTCCAGATGTCTTCGAGCGTTTCGCCCGGGCGCGGCAAACTCGCTTCGTCGACCGGCGTGATTTCGCCGAACATCGTTTCGCGTGGCGCGACGGGCGCATCGGCAGTTGATCGTCTTGTCGTTCGTTTAGGCATTTCCGTCTGGTTGATTCGAGATTGTGCGTCTGCTCCCGCGGGCGGAGAAACAATGGCCACTTCATCAGCAGAGTTCTTCCTGACACTCATCTCTGGCGGTGCTTCCAACCGGTTCGCATGGCGCTCGATGGCTGCGACGGAGCGCGCCGCGCTGACGTAAGAAGAATGAACTGTTTTCGCTGGCCCGGTCGTGTCGGCCGCTTGAATATCCGCCGGAGTCCCCAGGCGCTCGACGCCGAGCTCGCGCAGGTATAAAGCAGATTCCGAAACATCCTCGATGAGAGCCAGCAGGATGTCTTTGACGGGCGATGTCTCTTTCATCGGATTTCGGTGATTATCGCACGTTTCGCGACTGTCGGGCAGCCGCCCAGCGCTAAACCACCGGCGACCTTCGCGCCCCACACGCACTGTCGCGCGTCAACCGACTTTTCGCGACAAGATGTGCTCCTCGACTTTTTATAGTCGCAAGGGTTCAATCAGCACCGGTCGAGGCGTCAACCGCCGTGGCCGAACGAAGGCGCACGATCTCATTGAGGATGCGATGGGCAGCCTCCAGCTTAGACATCAGCGGCAACTCAATGGGCGCCTCACGGTCGCGCGCCAGCAGCGTCACGATATTCGTCTCGGCGTCAAAACCCGCGCCCGGTAGCGTGATGTCATTGGCGACGATAAGGTCCAACCCCTTGCGTCGAAGCTTCTCGCGCGCGTGGGCGACCGTTTCATCCGTTTCGGCAGCGAATCCGACCACCAGGAGCCCGTCCTGCCGTGTGCGCGAGACTTCGGCCAGAATATCGGGTGTCGGTTCGAGCGTGAGCGTCAGGGCGGCCTCCGACTTTTTGATTTTCGCCGCGGCGCGTGCGACCGGCCGGTAATCCGCCACGGCCGCCGCCGCAATAAAGATGCTCGCACGCGTGATCGCGGACTGTACGGCGGCGTGCATGTCACCGGCGGAGATGGCACGCTGGAGGCTGATACCTTCGGGCTCCGGCGTCGTCGTCGCTCCGGCGATGACCGTCACCTCGGCGCCGCGCGACCGCGCCGCTTCGGCGAGAGCAAATCCCATGCGGCCAGACGAGCGATTGGAAAGAAAACGCACCGGATCGATCTCTTCGCGTGTCGCCCCGGCCGTAATCAATATGCGCTCGCCTTTCAAATCGCCGGCGGTCAGCTTCACATGACGAGCGCTACTCTCGCGCAGAAAATCGAGCGCGGCGGCGACAATCGCCTCCGGCTCGCTAAGCCGGCCGGGCCCGATCGTGCCGCACGCCATTTCGCCGGCATCAGGTTCGACGATGCCCACACCGTCGGCGCGCAACTGGCGAAGGTTACGCTGCGTCGCCGGATGATTCCACATCGTCGTATTCATCGCCGGGGCGATCATTACCGGCGCGGTGCTGGCGAGATATGTCGAAGTGAGAAAATCATCAGCGATGCCGCGAGCAAATTTGGCGATGATGTTGGCCGTGGCCGGGGCGATGAGAAGCAGATCGACGGTCTGCGAAAAAGTGATGTGCGCGATCGGATCGGGATTATCCGGCGCGTAGTCGTCAACGATAACGTGTGCGCCGGAAAGCGCACGGAAAGTAAGCGGAGCGATAAACTCGCACGCGCGCCGGGTCATCGCCACGCGTACGCTGCAACCTTCGCGCTGTAGGCCGCGCAGGATTTCTGCGGCCTTGTAGGCGGCGATCCCGCCCGCGACGCCGAGCGCGATTCGTTTACCTTCGTGCCGCCACGCTGATGGTTTTTCCGGACTGCTCGCCGACATATTGAATCTCTGCGGGTACATTCCCCGCGGCTTGCTGCGGGAAAAATTCATCGCTTCCGTTCGGCGGAAAATGTAACACCGCCCATGCGAAGGGCGCAAACGCGTCGCCAGAGAGATATGACTTTTTGTTTATCCGTGCGGCGTGCGGGCAGAGCTTGTGGTAAGATTTCGTGGTTCGCAAACCCCCACTTATATTTCCACGCGTCTGAACAAGGCCGAGGGCTCTGGCCGGTATCGGTACGGTCGGCGCGTACGAGGCATGAAGGGGTGATCAGGTTGGGAAACGTAGTGTGCAGGCTCGGCCTGCTGATGTGTGTGTGTATGGCCTGCGCCGGGATGGCCGCCGCGCAAGAAGCCTCCGGCGCCGGAGAGGAGCAGGGGTTTGGCCCGGTGGTCCGCGCTTACCTGGGTTATCTGCGTGCTCAGCAGGAGGTGACGGACGACAGCGTGAGCCGCCACGAGATCAGCCCGACATACTACCGTCGCAACTCAAATCGCATACGCGCGCTCAGACGCACCGCGATACGCCTCGCGAGAGAGCGAGACGATGATTATCTGCCGGAGTTGGAAGCAGTCGCCCGCGATGAGTTCAGTCAATTATTCGAACAGCCTCCCGCGCCGGAAAGCCTGCGCGTCGGCGCGATTCTCAATAATATGTTCAGATTCCTGGGGACGGTGCGCTCCGGCAGTGAAAAATTTTATCTCTTCGCGCGTCTCGACCAGTATGAGCAGGCCGAGTTAGAGAAAAAAAGCAAAGCCGGTGTGCCCTCCGGCGCGCCGTCTTCGGTCACCACCCAGCATAATCAAGAATTGACCCGGCCGCGCCGTGTGAATACGCCCTAAACGGTCAGCCATCATATTCTGCAATCTACCCATGCGTCAGCCAACGCTTTTCGAAAATAAAACAGCGGACCGCCTGATCGGGTCGGAAGAAATGGTGCTCTACGCGCTCGGGGATTTTCAGTCGCGCGGAAAAATTCTCGCCGAACGTGATTTGCCGCTCGATCGCTTGCGGGGCGCGCTGCGGCGCGCCGCTGAAGTATTCGGGGCCGAGGAAATGGAAGATGAGCAGGCTGTCGCTGCGCTCGCTGCGCTCGGCGCGATCGTGCGGCGGGTGCCAAATTTCGTCGCCAAGCACCCGTTCCGTGTGATGGTTCCGACCGGCGTGGCCGAGCGCGCCAGCGTTTTTCATCGAGCGAAGCTCGCGCAGAGCAGTTAAGCGAAAAAACCTCCGCCAGGTGTATGACCGGCGGCGAGGATGATCAGGGGCGCGGCTGCCGTAATCTCTGGCAGCGTATTTCAGCAGAAGCTTCCCTGACGCATATTTGTGACGTGCGTGCGGCAAAAGGGCGACGGCCGGCTCGTAATCTCTGCGACTCGATCGGCACTCGAACTTCGGGCGAAGCATAATTTTCTGGATACACGCATGAGTACAAGGCTATCGCGCACGGGCGAAGGATTATGGGTATATGTGGACGAAGTGCGGCCGGAGATCGAGCGCGCACTGGTCTCACATTTGCCGCTCGCTCCCACGCCGGTCGACGCGCGCTTCAACGAAGCGTTGCGTTACGCGCTTTTCCCGGGCGGCAAAAGACTGCGTCCTGTTCTCACCCTGCTCGGCGTTGAGCTGGTGGGAGGGACGCGCCGGGGCGCGCTGGCAGCCGCGACAGCCGTCGAATTTGTTCACACCAGTTCGCTTATTTTCGACGATCTGCCATGCATGGATGATGCTGAAGAGCGGCGCGGGCGGGCCGCACTCCACCGGCTCTATGGTGAAGGACTCGCGGTGCTGGTCGCGCTGGCGTTGATGAACGCTTCGTACGGCCTCGTCTTCGAGGAGGAGAATATCAGTCCGGAGCAAGCCATCCAGGCGCACGGTGAGCTGGTGGCCTGCATCGGGACGAACGGCATGGTCACCGGCCAGACCGTTGATCTCTCTGTCAACATCGCGGGGCGCGATGGTTTCGATACCATGCGTAATCTCAAAACATCAGCGCTGATCCGCCTCGCGCTTCGCCTCGGGGCGATTCTGGCGGGCGCCGCCGCGCGGCAGTTGACGGCGCTATCGCGGTTTGCGACGCTGATCGGCGAAGCCTACCAGATCAGCGATGACGTTCTTGACCACATCGAGGATGCGGCGCTTGCCGGGCGGACGCGGTGCGCGACGCTCGCCATCGAGCGCGGCGCGCATGAGGCGGAATCGCAAGTCGCTCTGCTGATCACGCAGGCGAAGGATGTGCTGGTCGCCGAATTCGGTCGGCAACGTCCATCGTATTTATTGTGTGAGATGGCCGACTACATTGCCGGTCGCGAGATTTGATGGTCGTCGCAACCGTCGCCCGCGAGGCGACAGAAGATGGATCAATCAAAGCTCCGCCGGTCGATACTCCGGCGCGTTTCACATCCCCTCTGCAAAATGTCTTCTCACGCTCAAGCCACGAAACCCGACGTGCCCGCGGTCGAGATCGAGCGCGCATACCATTATTGCCAGCAGACAACGCGCTTTCATGCCAAAAGTTTTTACTTCTGCGCGCGCTTTCTGCCCCGCGCGAAACGACGCGCCATCTACGCGGTTTACGCTTTATGCCGGCACGTCGACGATGAGGTTGATGAGGCGGCGGTGCGGGATGAAGCGGATGCCCGCGCGGCTGTCGAAAAATGGCGCGCCGCGCTGGAAGAAGTATATCGGGGGCGCCCGCCAGGAGCGGCGACGGGGCCGGTGCTCGTGGCGTGGCGCGATATGCTCGCCCGCTACCCCGTAGCGCAAGAGTTGCCACTTGAATTGATGCGCGGCGTCCTGATGGATACCTACAAGAAGAGATACGAGACGTGGGACGAACTGCGCGTCTACTGCTACCGAGTCGCATCCGTGGTCGGGTTGATGTCTTCGGAGATTTTCGGGTATCACGAACCCGAAACGCTGCGCTATGCGGAGGCGCTCGGTCTGGCGATGCAGCTGACGAATATTCTCCGCGACGTCGGGGAAGATACACGCCTGGGACGCATTTATCTTCCGCAGGAAGATTTACGGCGCTACGGCGTCACGGAAACGGAACTCGTGCGCGGCGAGGTGAGCGAGGAGTTTCGCGCGTTGATGCGCTTTGAAATCAAACGCGCCCGCGCCTTATACGCCGAGGCGGAGCAAGGCATCCGGCTGCTGGAGCGCGACACGCGCTTTACCGTGCTGCTCGCCGCGCGCCTCTACGCGCGCATTCTGGACGCCATCGAGCGGGCCGACTTCGATGTTTTTACGCGCCGCGCGCATCTTTCTCTGCCAGGTAAAATATGGGCTGCGCCGCACATCTGGCGCGCGGCGCGCAGGCTTTAAACGCGCGGCGCGGAGAAAAGTTGAGACCGGCAGTGCTCCATATGGAAAAGTCGTTGCAAGCGTTTGGAGCCTTTGCTACGATGCATCGCGAATCCCCGAGAGCAATCTGAAAAAATTCTTCTGCCGCGGGCCGCAGAGCCACGACGTTTAAACGCATGAATACTGACGAAAGTCGGCGGAAATTCCTCGGCAACGCCGCCGCCAAGGTGGGCGCGATCGCGGCGATCGGCGCTAATCTCTCCGCTGACGCGATCGCTCTGGAACCTTTGCCATCCCGCGTCACTACCAGTGGGCAGAGACGCGCCGCGCCGCCGCTCGCCGTCTCGAGCGCCAATGGCGTCGCGGCCGTCAGCAAGGCCGTCGAAGTGATGCGCGCCGGGGGCGATACGCTTGACGCCGTGTTGGCCGGCGTCGAGATCGTCGAGCTCGATCCGAAGGACAATTCTGTCGGCTATGGAGGATTACCAAACGAGCGCTGTGAAGTCGAGTTGGACGCCAGCGTAATGCACGGCCCGACGCGGCGGGCCGGTGCGGTCGCCTCGCTGCGTGGCGTGCGGGCGCCATCGAAGGTGGCGCGCGCGGTGCTGGAACATACCGATCACATTCTGATCGTCGGGCAGGGAGCGCGTGAGTTTGCCACGGCGCATGGTTTTGAGGATGTCAACCTTCTCACAGCGGAATCGCGCATCGCGTGGTTGCGCTGGAAGGAAGGTCTCTCAGATGCCGACAAGTGGGGGCCGAGCCCCTACACGCCCGCGCCCGCTTCGCCCGCCGGACGGAAAAAGATCTCGCGGGAGCAGCTCCGACCGAGCTATCAGCTCGCCGAAAGCTATGGAGGTGGAGACCCGCGGCGTCGCGAAGAGCTTCTGGCATGGGCCGATGAAGTGGCCCGCCGCCCTCCGACCGGCACCATTAACTGCCTGGCGCTCGACGCCTCTCTGGATATCAGCGGTGTGACGACGACCAGCGGGCTCGCCTGGAAAATTCCGGGCCGCGTCGGCGATTCGCCGTTGATCGGCTGCGGCTTATACCTGGATAATGATATTGGGGCGGCGGGCTCAACCGGTCGTGGCGAAGAAGTTATCTACATCAATGGGGCACGCACCGTCGTTGAATACATGAAGCGTGGTCTGGCGCCCGAGCAAGCCTGTCTGGATGCCCTGAAATTGATCGTCGCGCGCTACGGCAACGACCCTGCCAATCTCCGCGACATAGACGTCAATTTCTACGCTTTGAACAAGCGCGGGGAGTTTGCCGGAGCCGCCATCTGGAGCCACACCGTCAATAGCCGTGGTGAGCGCCGCCGGAGGCAATTTGCTGCGGATGAAGGCCGGGGAGGGCAGCTTTTCGACAGCGCGTATCTCTACGAGCGACGATCGTGAAGTTAAAAGACGGAGGCGCGCGCGCGGCTGGCGGGCAAGCATTTGAAAAAAGCTGATAAAAAGCGTGTGTTTAACGCAAATGTCTGTTGACACACCACAGGTATTCGTGTAAAAAGGCGAGGTTATTGAAGCCCACAGTGGCTCTCATGCCTTATTTTAGAGGGATGTTGCGCGCGGGGCTATTGATTTATTGAGCCGGATCTGGCGAGGCATTAAACAGGATCCGTCTTCTGCGAGACTCGAACAGGGCTCGCGGTGCGCTCTCTAAAAAATTTATTTCAGCTACGGGAGGAGAATTAATGATCAGCAGAACTTGGAGCCGTACGCCTATCGCGCTCTGCCTCGCGGTCGCCATTTTGAGCATGTACTCGATGGTCGGGCTGGCGGCGCCGCGCCAAGGACAGACCGGACCATCAGGTGACTTGTCGGTTGTCGGGGGAGTTTCCGTCAACGGTGCGAGCGCAATCTCGGGTGCGACCGTTTTTTCGGACAGCACCATTACAACAGCGGATAAGTCCAGCGCCGTTGTTAGCCTTGGCAAACTCGGCCGCGTCGAGTTATTGCCAAACACAAGCCTTAAACTCAATTTCACAGACACCGGCGTTATCGGATCGCTCGCTGCCGGGCGGGTGCGTATTTCGACGCCCACGGGAATCACCGCCAGCGTCATGACCAAGGATGGTTCAGCCATAGCCGACATCGCTCAACCGAACGTGTTTACAGTGGACGTTGAGTGCGGTAACACGGTGGTTAACACCCAGTCGGGACGGGTCGAATTGCGTGCGGGCAAGACCACGAAGCAGATTGCGGCCGGTAATCAAGATAGTGCCGGTCAGGCTGCTCCGGGCACACGCTGCGCTCGTCTCACCCGCGGCGATACCTTCGGTGGCCTCAGCGGTGGCGCCCTTGCGGCGTTGCTGGCCGCCGCCGCTGGCGCGGTCGCGGCGGCGATCATTGCCGCGACCAGCGACGACCAGGATTTCGACGTCGGTGGTGGCTCTGTTGTAATCAGTCCGACACGCTAATCACCGCGAGTCGGAGTTCCTCAAGCTGTGCAGGGATAAGAGCGCACAGTAGATAAGATTTATCACCTTGCGGGTCACGCGAGTTCTACGTCCGCGTGACCATGATTGATGAACCCAATCTGGCTTTCCTTGTTCTGCCTGCGATGGAGGTTTTTCCAGAATACGAACCGGATATCCCGGCTGAAGA
>JANOGZ010000988.1:0-1639 GCA_031406255.1 Pyrinomonadaceae bacterium
GAAGGGCGGTGGCCATAATCATTAAAAAACCGATCGCGATCAGTGCTATCTCCACAGTTTACCTCTGGGTATCCTAAACGTAAGCGTTCAGCCATCAGCCATCAGCGGTCAGCGGTCAGCCGGTCATTTGCGGTGTCGATCTTTCATGGCGCGCTCTTCTTTATTTTAGCTGAGCGCTGAAAGCTGATAGCTGACTGCTGTACGCTTACTACCAATCTTTTGGTGCGCGTGTCCGCGGCGCCGCATTGCCGGCCCGCCGGGGGCGGAAAACTTTCCGAGCACACGGTAAGTGTCTAAAGATCGGCGACAAACCACACCTGATTGTGACGGTCGAAGGCTGCCCGTACGGAAAGATTGTATTCGGCGTCAGAATATGTGGCGATCGGCACCAGTTCTTTTGACCCCTCTGATTTAATAAACGTCATGTTTTTATCAACGCGGGGCGGTTCCTGGTACTCGCTCTTCAGAAAGCGATACCAACCCAGAGGCGACTGACCGGCAAGGCGATGTTCCGGACGCACTTTGCCGGTGATGTCTCCGATCAGGGCGGCCTTTTCGTTCTGGGCGAGTAGCATTTCCATCGCGGGAGAGACTAGCATGAGAAACAGCATTGAAAAAGGTGAGAGCTATGAGGAGAACGGGTGAAAACGGTGGGTCTTATCTCAGAAGAATTCATCGAGCAGCGTGTAAAAGTGAATCCTCGCCGGATCCGGTTTGATGCCGCATGACTCAAACAGAACATTCACCCACTCCGCCCCATAATTCAACTCAACGCTCCTCGCTAATAATGAAATGTCCTGATATTTATCGGCCACCCCGGCGCCTCCGCAATCAATGAATCCACTGAGCCTCCAATCCTTTAAAATGATGTTGGTCAGGCAGAAATCGCCGTGCGTAAATACCAGCTCCTCCTCATCAGGTCTGGTTTCGAGCAGCTCGGCGAACAGATCAATCGCCGTTCTTCCCAATCGTGATCGATCAAAGTCGCTCTCATCGACGAGACCGCCCATCATTCTTTCGCGGGCGAGTTCGATTTTGTAATCCAGCGTTGCGTCAAATGGGCAGTGATCCGCAGGCAGATTGTGAATCATCGCAAGTCCGGCGGCCACTTGCTCAATCGCTTTAGGCGCATCTCTTTTGTAAAACTCATCGCTGGCAACCATTCCCGGAATCTCGGAAAGCAGAAGATAGTCGTAACTCTGACGCTCACGGAACATTTGTACCTGAGGGACAGGAAGCCGGTGCCGGAGCCATTCCAACCGGAGTTTTTCTTGCAAGAGGGGACGGCCGGGTGCGTGTGGGGCTATCTTCAAGAAGAGGTCGCTTCGGTTGGGCCGCTCCAGGCGAAAGACATGTGATGTTGAACAACCGATGAAGACCTGTTGCCACCGGCAGCCAGCAACCGCTTCGGCAAGACATTCCGGCAGTGAGTCTCGTGTAATCTCGGTGTCCATGTAAGTACATCCGGGGCCGGGCTGCGGCGGCCCGCCGTCAACTTCGAGCTGTAAGAGACATCATCATCGCGGGTCCGGTGCAACCGCTCGTCAGGCGGAACTTCGCGGTTCCAAAACCATCTGGGTTTGTGTCACTACTGCGATGAGCCGCCCCTCCTCAGAAGTTATCCGCGTTTGCCAGACCA
>JANOGZ010001002.1:0-2307 GCA_031406255.1 Pyrinomonadaceae bacterium
CCCCCGGATTGATCCAGCTTGTCCAGCCAGAACCGGTATCCGCTGAAGTCCGCGTCCGGCGCGTCGTCCGGGTTACGCCTGAGGTAGCCGAAATACTGCATCAGCACAAACGCCGGATTGAACTCTTTACGCGTGAACGCCTCGTCTTCCGCCACTCTCCTGAGCGTCGTCGCGCGTGTTTCCGTGCCGGCATCCAATCCGCTCACCAGCGCGTCACGCTTCGTCTGACTGAACGCCGCCCCCGTGTTGGAGATCAGTGAATCCACGTACTGCGCATTCGACAGACCACCGTACCTGGAAGTGAAACCGGGACGTGTCACAAAGTCGTTGATCAAGGCCTGTGTGTTTGCTTCCAGGTGCTGCTCCCAGCCCGGCGCCAGGACGACGACACCGCGCCCGACCTCCTGCGTGTCGGGTAAAAACTCCTGAAGCCGCGGCACACGGTCGAAGCTTGCCTTATAGAGGCGATAGACGAGATAGCCTGTTTGCTGGAATTCGATGGAAAGGAAGTAAGCCGCCGAGACGTTGATGCGTTTGATCCCGGCACACTGCTGATCGTCGCCGCAGCTTGTGATCTCATTGACCCAGAAAGCGAGCCCTGACGGGTCAGGCTCGCGGTTAATGAAGTCGAGGTAGTGCTGACGCACGTAGAATGGCGCAGCGTCGATGGGATTGGAGGGGGATGGCGCACTGTCATTATCGGTAATCATCAGCACCGCCGCGCCGGGAGTGCCGAGGCTCGCGCCGGCCGGGTCGCTTAATGTGATATTAACCGTCTCGTTCCCTTCGACGGAGGCATCATCGGTGATCAGCACACCGAAGCTCCGGCTCGTTTCTCCCGAAGCAAATCGCAGCTTGCCTGAAGCGGCAGTATAATCCGCTCGATCCGAAGCCGTCCCATTGCCGGTGGCGTAGTCAACCGTAGCCGCACCGGAAGCGTCTCCCGAACGAGTCACGGTGATGGTGACACTGCCGTTATTTTCGGCGGCGTTGTAATGTTCGGCACTGAAGTGCAGGGTGATCGGCGTCGGAGTGGGCGCCGGCGTCGGTGACGGTGTCGGAGCAGGCGTTGGAGTTGGAGTTGGGGTCGGCTCCGGTGTTGGTGTCGGTGTCGGAGTAGGGGTTGGCTCCGGTGTCGGTGTTGGAGTAGGCGTCGGTGCAGGTGTCGGCGTCGGTGTCGGAGTTGGCGTCGGTGCAGTGCGCGTTCCGGCAGCATACTCAATTCCGCCCCCGATATGTTGTAGAAACAATGGCTCGGCATAGCTTTCGGCCGTATGCCCTCCTCCGGTATACCATGACCGCCCGCCCTCGTAGGTGTGATACCACGCGATGGGGTGATCGCCCATCGTTCCCCCGGAATAAGTTGTCTCATCCAGTCTCGCCAAAACCTGGACGTTGGCGCGAGGGTTGGATCGGAAGTTGTACCACTCGTCAGTACGCACCCAGGGATCAGGCAACGATGCGGTTGATGGATGAGCGCGATCTTCAAGATGAATGGTCGCCGTCTGAATCGCCGGGTGGTTGCTAAAGTAAGCGCCCACCAGCCCGCCATACCAGGGCCAGTCATACTCGGTGTCACTGGCCGAGTGGATACCGACATAGCCATTGCCCGCCCGGATGTAGCGCTCAAACGCCGCCTGCTGGCTTTCATTGAGAACATCGCCACTGGTCAGGAGAAAAATAACGGCCTCGTATTTGGCGAGGTTCGCATCATTGAAAACCGTGGCATCTTCTGTGGCATCGACCGTAAAGTTATGTTGCGCTCCCAGATTTCTGACGGCGGCGATGGCGGACGGAATCGAGTCGTGACGGAACCCGAGAGTCCTGGAGAAGACAAGCACACTGAAGGGCTCCGCGGTTGTGATCAGAGTTTCGCCGGTTGAAGCGAATTTTGCAGATCCACTTGCCGGACTCTTATTCAGATGGACGCTCAGAGTGAGGGCTTCCAGGTGAAGGTGGGCACCCATCGGTGCGAGGAAGCTCGGTAGCAGGGCTGCCGTCAGAAGAATTTTTACCAGGCCTGGGAGCATTTTGCCTCCACCACGAGCGTTACGCTGCTATTCGCGATATAGCTCGGCTTCTCCGTATTTCCCCTGAAATGCCCCGGAAAGCCATTCCTTGACACCTCATTTATCGTAAACCTATACTCAATCGTTTGATTGCGCAATGCTTTTGCCCGTGTCGGCCCAAAGACCCATCTGCGAAGGCGAATTATTAATACTTTAACCCGATTTGTTACTTTAGTCCCCCCGAGACGCGTGCTCTGAAGTGGCCAGAGCTGTCGAACTACCTCATAACAGTCTTCGA
>JANOGZ010001038.1:0-6336 GCA_031406255.1 Pyrinomonadaceae bacterium
GAGCAGGCCGAACAGGGCGTCGATTACTTTACGATCCATGCGGGCGTGCGCCTGCCCTTCATTCCGCTCACCGCCCGGCGCGCGACAGGCATCGTCAGTCGCGGCGGCTCGATCATGGCCAAGTGGTGCCTGGCGCATCACGAAGATAGTTTTCTCTATACGCGCTTCCCCGAGATCTGCGAGATCATGGCCGCCTATGATGTGGCTTTCTCGCTGGGCGACGGCCTCCGACCCGGCTCGATCGCCGATGCCAACGATGAAGCGCAGTTTGCCGAACTCGAAACGCTCGGTGAACTGACGAAGATCGCGTGGGAGTATGATTGCCAGGTGATGATCGAAGGGCCCGGCCACGTCCCGATGTATCTCATCAAAGAGAACATGGACAAGCAGTTGCGCCAGTGTCACGAAGCGCCCTTCTACACGCTGGGGCCGCTGACGACCGATATCGCGCCCGGCTATGATCACATCACTTCGGCGATCGGAGCCGCGATGATCGGCTGGTTCGGCACCGCGATGCTCTGCTACGTGACGCCCAAAGAGCATCTGGGACTGCCGAACAGGCAGGACGTCAAAGATGGCGTGATCGCTTACAAGATCGCGGCGCATGCCGCCGATCTGGCGAAGGGCCATCCGGGCGCGCAGCGGCGCGACAACGCGCTCTCGAAAGCGCGCTTCGAGTTTCGCTGGGAGGATCAATTCAATCTGGCGCTCGACCCGGAAGTGGCGCGCGAGTATCACGACGAGACGCTGCCGCAGGAAGGAGCCAAGCTCGCACACTTCTGCTCGATGTGCGGCCCGCACTTCTGCTCGATGAAGATCACGCAGGACGTGCGCGAGTATGCCGCGCAGAAAGAGCTCGATGAACAGGCGGCGCTCGCAGCGGGCATGAAAGAAAAAGCGGCGGAATTCGTCGCCGCGGGCGGCGAGATTTACCAGGGCGAGAGACCGGCGGGTGCGGAATTCGATCACTGATCCGGTTGAAGCTAATGGTCGGATTCTCATCGTTTCGCCAGAAGAAGCGATAACAAAAAAAGGCGCGTGCTGATTTGTTCGTCTCAGCACGCGCTCGTTCTTTAGACTTCAGAAATCTTCACTTCGGCGACGCCGGCTGCGGATCATTTGTTGAGGTGGGAGTGGTCGTCGTTTCCGGCGAATCTTTGCGGCGCACGAAGACTTCGCCGCGCTGCGTGAGCCCCGCCTTGTTCGCCAGCGTATGAACAACGGAGTCGAGGATGACTTTGTTCTCCATCTTGAAGCTGGTGATGCCCGCGGCCCCTGTATCCGGGTCCCTATACTGAAGCGTCAGATAGCGATACTTCTTCTTGATAAAGAGCGCCGGTATTCCGAGGCCGTAGGGTAATGCGCTTCCGGCGACGGTGGCTCCGGTCGGCCGCCTCGATTGCGTATCGGCCGAAGCAGCAAGGACCGCCCTGTAGGGTACGAAAAACATAACTTGCTGACGATTCTTCTCGCGGAATAACAGACGCTGATTCACATCATCGAAGCTGAGTGTGCCATCGAGTTTTTTGTTATAGCCGAAGATGCCGCCCTCGTATTTCACCTTTACGGTCTGCGGCGCCGGCATCGTATTATCGACCGGCGCAGAACTCTCCGGATCGCTGACGGTGCGCGCCCGCTGCGCAGCCGCGTCGCCTCCTGCCAGCAGCGTGACGCCAAAGGCCGCTACCGCTAAAATCCTGTGTGCCATTTTCATTTCGTGTGTCTCCCCTCTTGCGAAAACGTCTATCTTTAGAGACGCATCCCGCCCAGTGTGCGTTGCCACACGAGCGATTTCTTCAAAACACAAAGCCGCTGCCACTCTTCATGCGTACATGCCGGTTCGAGCTGGTCGAGGATAGTTTCGATCAGCGGTACGGCGAACATCCCCGTGTGCGTGATAATCTGTGAGTAATAGTGCAGCTGCAACTTGCCATCCGCATCCCTGTGGAATGCGTAAGCTTCACTGTCATCTAATTGATAGACGTCCTGGCCGACCGGGATGACACGGCGCGGCACGCCGTGATGCACCGCTCGGCCGCCGCCTGCGGGCGCGCGCCAGCCGATCAGCAGTATGCCGAGAAGCACGCCCTGTTCATTCAGGTAATCCGGGCTCAGCACGGAGAGGTCGGCGGGCGACGAGAGGCGCGGCCCGAAATTTCCAAACTCCGGGTTGGCGAGCTGCGTGTCATAGACGACCCCGATCAACTCGGTCTGGTCCTGAAACGGTATCGAGACAAACTGTGCGAACCCATAGTCGGTGGCGCTCGGAGGGGCGTCAGCATCAAGGATATCGATCACCCGCCCGACGTAATCCACATGCGAATTTGATTTGACGATTTTGGCGATCCTGGTAGGCATAGCTTATCTTGTGACTTTCGATCGCCATTTCGTGATTAGCAGGGGGAGGTGAAATTATAAACGGGCGATCGCCGCCGCTATCTAAAATCCTCCGGGTCGCGACCACTCCGGAATTTTGTAGAGAATCCACCACAAAAAGATCTGCACGCCGAGGATCACGAGACCCATCACGATACTGAATACCGAGGCGCGGCGACCGCCTCTGTGCGGCGCACGCTGCGCACGGAGCAAACCCAGACCGCCCATCACGACCGCGCCCGGACAGAATAAAATCCCCAGGTAAGGAACTATCGCGTAAGTGACGAAAGCCAGCGCGGTCGCTGCCATGCCGTTGTTGTTTTTTGCGAAAAGCGTTGGAGACTCTGCTAATTTCCGGGCGCGCGGCGTGCTGCTTCCGGGCCGTGTGGGAAAGGCAGGCGCGCGTCGCCGCCCGTGTTGATGATGATACGACGCGCGTATCGAATCGGCCGGCAGGTAGTCAGCCCCGCGATCAAAAGCGCGCCCGCAGACATAACAAAACTGCGCATCGCGTCGGCGCGCCTTCGCGCCACACGCCGGGCACAGGTGCATCTGTAACATCGCCAGCGAATCTTCTCGGCCGGAATTGCTGTTGGTGAGACCGTCTTCGACGTTGCTATTCATAACATATCACATGAGCGCATTTGATCCGCGAGAATAGATGGTCGGATCAATCGCGCGGCTGCCGGAACCCACGAGAGATGGCTCTCGCTCTCTCCGCGCTTCATAGTTCGCGCGCGCGTTAACGGCGGCGTACTTTGCTTGCCGCTTTGCGCGATACGCGAAAGGCAAAGCTCTCCTTCTCGGCGAACTCCTGCATCACCCGCAGAAACTGGGCGCGATCACGCGCGGTGATGACGGCCGCGGCGTCCGCCGTTTCGATCGCGTAAGGATATCCGTTGCCGACGACACACTCGGCACGCACCACATCCACGACCGCCTCCAACAACCCCGCCTCATAAATCCATGCGGGAACATCAAGCCGCGCGGGAGCGCCCTCACCCGTCGTCTGCAAGTAAATGAACCCGACGTGTGACGTTCCACTCTCATCACGAAAATCGTCGGTCAGGCCCTCACGCAAACAATAACAGAAGATCGTGCGGTCGCCCCAGGCGGCGAGCAGCGGCGGCTCCGTTATATCAACCGACGGCGCGCGCAACAACTGCGCATCGTAGAGCACCGAGCGAAGCGTGCATCCTTCGAGCGCATCGAGCAGATTAACCAGATCACGCGCGTAGCTTTGATCTATGTAGCCGACGACCGGGACTTCCGCGTCGCGTGAGAGTTTGACGAGATCGAGAATCGCTTTGACGTATTCGTCCTGGATTTTCGTGCGCGGGCGGGCGTAAGAGATCAACAGCGTGCCATCAAAGAAAGCGACCGGGACGGGCTCGCCGCGCCTGCGCCAGCCTCTTTTCCTTTCGATGAAATCAGAGATCGTGTTGATCTCAAGCTTGAAACGCCGGAAGCTGACGACCGCTTCGGGGTTGGCGTATCCGCCGTCGGACGCGAATAGTTCTTCGGGCGAGATGATGGAAAACCGCGCCTCCTTTCGGTAGCCACCCTCATCACCATGACGCCCGTGGAAATTTTCAAAACTTGCCACCTGAACGGCGGCGATCGGCATCGAGATTTCACGGCCGGGCAAAATCTGGCTGCCATCGGCCGCAAATGTGACGCGTCCGGTGAGCGCCTCGATGGCCCAGCGTCGCGCCTCCTCATGCGAGCGCCAGCGCTGCTCAAACGGAGCGACAACAGCTCCGAGGGCGTCCAATTCTGCCGAGGGAAGCGCCCCGGGGGCTTTTGACGCGCCAGCCGCGGCGAGTATCTCCGCGGAGGTCTGGCGCGCGAGACCGCGCAGATACCCCGCCCGGCCGCGCACATCATCACGCCACACGCGCTCGAAGCGCACGAAAGACTCACGCTGGTCGCGAAGCGCCGTGATCAAATGGCTACGGTAAAGCATGCTGGAGAAACCGCGAAGTCCTCGGGTACTGAACGATTAGAGATAGACTTTTTTCGACCCGCGCGGTGGCCCGCGCTCATATCCAACGCTCTATTTGGTTTTCGTCTGTACGCGCGCCCATTGGTCGGTGGAAGGCGTGTAGTAAGTTGTTTTTAGCTTTCCGTTGATAAAGGTGTAGACCACTCCGTCTTTCACGTTGCGAAAGACGCTGACGCTTTGCTTGTCCTCGCGCTCGAATTTCTGGTTGCCGATGAGGCCCAGCGATTCCGGGGTATCGCTGGCGCGATCGTGTTGCAGGACGATCTGCTTCACGGTGCCTTCGAGATCCCCTGAAATCTTTTTCGTCGCGATGAATTTGGCGTCAATGAAAGCGACCGTCACCATTCCGCCCACGACTTTGAAACGCAGCGTTCCCGTCTCGCCCGGCAAATCCTGGATGGGTTTCCCGAGCTCCCGTTCGACATCGGCGCGTCTGGACTTCAGCGGCTCGATGCTTTTCCAGGAGGCGGCCCCGATCGTCCCTACCGAAGAGATCAGAAAAGCCGCGAGCGAGACCAGGACGAAGAAGGGGCTGGCGGTGCGGCGCGCGGTGCGGCGGAAAGAGATCTGGTTATTCATAAGAGGGATGCTACCGCTACCCTGTTAAAAGTTGCAAGCTCCAGGTTACCTGGACTTGAAGCCTGCCACTGGAAGGTCAAAATTTACTTTGCAAATGGCTGCACGCGCTCGACGGATTCTTTGAAATCCGCATCGCCGGGAGCCAGTTCGAGCCCTTTCTGGTAAGCCGTGAGCGCCTTCGCATATAGCTTCGAAACCTCGTAGGCGTAGCCGAGTTCGCGATAGATGTTCACATCGTCGGGCGTTTTGGCGGCGGTGCGTTCAAACGCGGTGATGGCTTTCGGAAAGTTATTCGCGCGCGAATGCGCGAAGCCGAGAAGGTAGAGGGTCGTCGCCTGCGCTTGTTCGCTCGCCGCGGCGCGTTCGAGCACCGTCGCGGCGCGTACATACTGCTTGGCGCTGATCAGGGCCTGACCGTGAAGCGCCGTCGCCGCTTCGTCCGAACGGACCCGCACCAGCGACTCACTGGCGCGGACGGCGCTGAGGTTGTCGGCATCGGCTTTCGCGCCGCTCGCCGCCGCGCCGCGCCGCATGTACGTGTAGGTCAACAGCGTCCATGCTTCCGCCAGCCGCGCGTCGCTCGCCGTCGCGCGATTGAGCGAGGCGACGGCCGCGTCATAATCTTTTCGTTCGAAGGCGATCCGGCCCAGATAGAAAAGGGCCGCCGCATTTTTCGGATCGGCTTTAACGGCCGCGTTAAAGGAACGCTCGGCATCGGCCGGTTTGGTGGTGCGGTATTCGGCGAGACCGCGGTAATAGAGCATCACGGCATCGGGCTGCGCCCCGGTACGCGACGTCGCCGCGATGAGCAGCGGCAGCGCCTGTTCGAATTTCTCTGTGCGGACATAGGCCTGCGCGAGCGCGTCGAGTGTATTCGCGTCCTCTTCCCCGGCGGCACGCTGCAAATCGAGCGCGCGCTGCAAATCATTGATCGCTTCCGCGTATCGTTTCAGATTCACCTGAGCGAATCCGGCGATCTTCCATGCTTCCGAGTTGCTCGGATCGCTCGTGGTGATCTGCCGGGCTTCGCTTAAAGCCGCATCATATTGCTTTTGTTGCAGTAGCGTAAAGGCACGCGTCGTGTCGGCGGCGCCCCGGCGCGGCTGAGTGGTGTTACTGCGGGCGGGCGGGACGGTAGGTGTCGCGGCCGGCGCGGGCGCGGTGTTGCTACTGCTTGCTGTCGGCGCTGGAGAAGTGACAACGCGGCGCGGACGCGTCGCGCCTGATTGCGCGGAGGCCGCGGACGCGGCGATCAAAAATATGATCGGCAGGACAATAGCGGCGGAAGAAGTGACGGCGGCGCGTGGATTTGATTTGCTCATATGTGGAAATTCTTTCATAACCTCTTTATTCGTTTCAACTCGCGGCGCGAAATC
>JANOGZ010001101.1:0-2070 GCA_031406255.1 Pyrinomonadaceae bacterium
TCGAAAGCGGCCAGCCGTCCGGCATCCGTGAGGGGAGCGGAGTGGCTAACCGTTCTCTGTTTTGTATCCTGTGCAAATGCTCCCCGGGCGACCGTCGCCAGGCATAGAGTTGCTACTAAGAACAGTCGTATCGTGAATTTCATTGTGGCCTCCTTCGCCGTGACAAACTACTCGCCCCTCGCTCTCCTCGTTAGATTGTTCCCGCGCGTGCCTCGAGACGACGCTTCACGTACCGTCGAATCGCCGCGATCCGCTCCTCATAATCGGGTATCCGCTTCACCAGCGGCTCAAGATTCTTAAAATACAGGTACGGCGGCACGCCCGGCATGGCGCGAATCTCGGCGAGAAACGGTTGGAGCTTGGCGTATACGGCAACATGCTCCGTGTTTATATCATTGAACAGTTGCTCATCAATGGCTCCGTGATTGACGAACGCCGCCGCCATGTCCCAGTAAGACGCGACCATGCGGAAATCAGCGCTATGCTCACTGGCGAGGACGTTGAAGATGTCCTGGATGCTCTCCGGAGTGAAGCTTATGGTAAACCAGTCACGAGCCTGACGCATTCTTTCCTCGCGCCTTATTTCGTAAAGTCGGAGAATGAGATTGGCATCTTCCTGTTTTGCGCTCACGTGTTACTCCTTTCAGTAAAAATTCGCAGAAACATCATTCGGCCAGCCAACAGCTATCAGCTATCAGCGGTCGGCCGGGCATGTGTGGTGTCGATCTGTCATGGCGCGCGTGCGGGGACGCGCTTCTTTATGTTAGCTGATAGCTGATGGCTGACTGCTGAACGCTTACGGAAAATCAATTCTGTTTCGCGGTCGGCGGCAAGAGGTGCGTCATTGTTACAGCAATTTCACCGCATCACCCACCGCCACGCGCCCGGAGTTGAGGATGCTCGCGTAGAGGCCGAGATTCTGCCCGGCGCCCCGCACGATCGTTCGCAGCACCGTGGGATCCTTCGGAAGCTCGGCCTGCGCGTGGGTCGTCATTCCACAGCGTACCGTCGGTATCTCGCACTTCAAGTGAAGCTCCCCCAGACGCAATGCTCGACCGCTCCACTCGGCTTCAACGAGTCCCGTCATGCTATCACCGGTCTCAATCAGGAAGTTAGGACGGAAGCGTCGGACATCCCACGCGGCGGCCGGGTGGAGACGCGTCATCTCGACCAGCGACGAAGTGGTCAGCAGGTGGATCGGAAAAGCGTCGAAGTATGTGCCGGGAGGCGAGGTAAACTCGAAAAGCTCCGCAGGGATCAGCGAGAAATCAGGAAGGGGCTCATCCGGCTCACGGCTGAACATCTTCCGGGCGCGCGCGTTCAATCCGGCGTAACGGATAAAGTCTCGCAGGAAAGGTCGAAAGACTGGTGAACGGCTGATCCGGCTCATAATGAAGGCTCCCGCTTGAGCGCGTTTATAGTGGGCCTTATCGTGAGCGGGCCGAAGCGCCCACAGCGAGACGCGGCGCCCGAGCAGTTCCGATAAGCGAGAGTTCACATCAGGTTCGTCGCTGCCGATGCGCGTGCCGTCCGGAAGAGTAATACTGACGTGCGTGGTCTTCCCTTCCACGGGCTGCTCACGATAACGAGACGAGCATTGCATGAGCCCGGGCAGATATTTCGCGCCGCGAATCTCACCGGCGATCTCATCGCGCAACGCCCAGCCCCGGTCTCCGGGTATGGACGTTGATCCGACGGTGCAGCTATCCAGCTTCTCTCCACCCATGGATTTTACCGGGTAGCGCCATATCTCGCGGACTTTCCCGACGATCATCAATTTCCTCTCCTCATCATCTCGAAGGCGCGCCGTCGAACGCCAGATGTCAACAGCGCGCCTTCAACCCTGAGCTTGAGGGAGCCGCTGGTGTGGCGCGCCCGGCGCAGTGACTCGTCAGACCCGGCCGTTTATCGACGAGCGATACTTCTCGCCTCGCCCTCCACCGCCGCAAACACCTGCTTGAGATGATTCTTGAGATGGGCGATGTAGTCGCGCATGAAATACTCCAGCGTGACCGGCTCGGCGGCATCCACTCGCTGCCATGCGATCTGATCGAGGGTGTGCTCAGACCG
>JANOGZ010001110.1:0-1646 GCA_031406255.1 Pyrinomonadaceae bacterium
CAACGCCGTCGGGCCGCAGCGCCCAGAGGTCAATCATCGTGACGTGGAGCAGCAGGGCGTTGTGCTCTTTGCAGACCCGCTGGAGCCAGTACTGCATGCCTTCCGTGGGCATCTCGTCAATCCACTGCCGGATGCGCGCGGCCAGCTCGGGCGAGGGCGTGCGCGGCTCGAACCGCGGGTACTTGCGGTCATCGACAGGTGCCGGAGCAGGAGGGGCGACCGGCGGCTTGACGGTCTGCTTGGCCGCCTCGGCGCTGGGTGCCCGCGTCGGGGCGGCTGCCCCGGTCTGCTTCGGCTCCGGGACGACGGCGACCCGCGACCCGCCCCAGCCGTAAAACACGAACTCGTCGACGCCCCTTACGATCTCGGGCCCGTCCGACCCCCAGGGGCCGTGCGCGACGACGCGCACCTGCTCGCCCGGCGCCACCACGTGGCGGATGCCCCAGGGTTCGAGCACGACGGTCAGCGGCTTGAAGCCGGTGTTGCGCACGGGGATGTTTACTTCGCGCTCCGGCGGTATGCGCAGCGTGCACCCGCCGCCGAAGTCGATCGTGTCGCCCCGCTCGACCGCCTTCAGTTCCTGACCGGCCACCCACGGGTGATACATCGACCCTTCCACACTCTCGGCGAGGAAGACGACGACTCCGCTGTCCCGCCACCAACGCCCTTCCGCCCCACCACCGAGGCTGGCGTTAGTGTAGTCGGTCCACAGCTCGTCGTAGACGAACCGTCCGTCATCATCGAGCCTCAGGGTGGAGGTGACGTTCCACCCGTCGGGCGACTGCGAGTTGTCCTTGTAGATCGTCATGGCGCTCATCTCGGTAGGCTGATAGGCCGGGCGCTTCATATAACAGCCCCGGCGGCGAGTCAACACCTTTCGGCCGCGGGTGGAGGGTCAAGCGAGACGATTTGGATGCTTATGTGAAGAAACTTTAATGCCCTTATTGACTTCATGACTGAATCGATATAAGTTTCCCGCCACTCAGACATTCACCATACTGCCACTCGCCTTATGGTTCACATGTCAGTGTACGCCCCGTCCTGGGGGCGCATGGCTCATCTTCTAATCTAAACACCAAGAAGTTGACCCCGCGTGGGTTGGGCTTTGCAGCCCTCCCTTTCCCTAAAAAGCAGTTATGCGTCCACATTTAATCAGGAGAATTCCCCCATGTGGAAAAGAAAGATCGGAGTCGCGTTTTGTTTTGTTCTACATCTGACCGTAGCCATAACGGTGTTAGGAGTAGAACCGCAAGCCCAAGCGCCCGCGTCGCTTGAGGATGAGACTCTGCGGAATAGTATCACCGGGGATTTTGTGCCTGTGAGTATCGATGCTCAGTGTGAGTCGGTTTTGACGCCCGGTACTGTCACTTACAGAGTGGAAGGGGTCGCTGCTGGCCCTTACCCCGGCACATTCGTTGAGGAGGGCAGCTTTACAGTAGCAAATACAGTAGACGAGACGGCAATGGTGAGCCCGGGACTACCGACACCTTCACGATCGAAGTGACAGGTACGGGGGTGCCTTCTGGTGTCTACCTCGCAAGTGGTGTTCTCACCGGAGGCAACATCCAGGTCCACGGTGAAGAGTCATGAGCGAAGTCCGAATCGTAGGGCGAGCGGTTACGCCTGAGACGCCCGAAGAGCAGGCC
>JANOGZ010001123.1:0-3961 GCA_031406255.1 Pyrinomonadaceae bacterium
GTCCGGGCCCGCGGATCGGCAAGCCGAGCAGGCCGGAGTTTGGCCCTTCTGTCTTGTAGAAGAAACCGTGGCTGCGCAGTTCACCCTGTGAGGCGCCTTTGCGCGTGTAGCGGTTCGCGACGTCGGGGTGATCGCCCAAGCGCACACCGGTGAAGTGCAAATCCTGCCCGTCGGTTCCCACGACAACTGCGTCCGAACCCATCGCCTCGATACGATCCACGCCGTGCGCGATCGAAAGCTCTGCTGTCTGACCGTCCGCCCAACGCACCGCATACAGGTTCGATTGATTCGCTTTCTCCGGCAGTCCCCAGCCGCTGCCGGCGCCGTACAGCAGGTGGTCGCCGACGAACCGGTTCTGGAACGTGTACCCTTCAGGTTTCGGGAGTTGACGATAGCTCGCGGCCGGCGCGGCGTCCCTTCCGTCCGAGAAACTCCGGAGCGGCACGCGCATCAGCGCCACATCACCGGCGGCCACTTCCGCGCCCCACATTCCGTCACCCCCTGCCTCCGAGCGCACCAGCACGTTAAGATAACCATCCTCGCTCTCCAGGAACGAGAACTGGTCAACCGGGCTGCCCGTCACGCCGAGCGCGCTCGGCGTGGAGCCATCGAGTGGCATGCGGTACAGCACCGAACGCGTACGTGCCCCGTCTTCGTAGCGCGCCCAGTCGCTCGTCCACACGTAAACTGATCCCGGCGACACGTAGAAAACGCGACCCGGGGGGCCAACCACGGCGGTCGCCTCGCACGCGAATTCGCCACGCGCGAGATCGCACACCGTCACGGTATGCAGCGCCAGCCCGTGGGTAGCGCTCAGGCGTTGCTCCGACCGGTAAACGCGTGTCGCCGCGACGACGCGCCGGAACTCACTGTCTTTGGCTCCCTTGCGCCATTTGCGAAGCGCGGGAAACACCTGGAACGGGTCTTCGGCCCCTGGCGACAGGTAGAGCGGCGTGTAGAACACGAGCTTGCTGCCGATCAGTCGACTCGCGTAGTTGCGCGAGGAGTAGTAATCGTTCGAGCGCAGGTGATAGGTCGCCCGGTGGCGAAGGTTACCGGCCGGGTCGATTTGAAACAAACCGATTTCGGTGCCGCCACGCGCGTAGCTGTACCCGATCACCACGATCGTATCGTCGGAGACGAGCATCTCGTCGTACCAGGCGTCGCTCGGGTCGATGTCCGGACCGAACGCGTCGGCGGCCGAGATCGGCGTCAGCGCGCCGTCGCCGATGGCGACCGTAAACAGGCGGCCGCGCCGCAACACCACGAGGTGATCGCCGTGCAGCTTGACGATACCGCCCTCGTCGACACCCGCGTGCTGCACGTTCGTAACCGACTCGGCCGCGTCGGCTGTTGATGCGGCTTTTGCGGTGGTGGGGGCGTCGGCGTTTGCAACGGCACCAGCCTGCGTATCAACTGACGATCGCCGCTCAAGCAAGCGCTGCCGCTCCCGCTTCTGCTCTTCAGCTAGATCACGGAAAAAGCTCGCCAGCTCCCGCTCCGAGCGGAAGGCACGCAGCTTCTTTCTGGCGGATATGTTACGAGAATTTGCATGTGCGGGAGGAGCATTACTGAGGGACACATCTACACAACCAGTGATGGTTGAAGCGAGGAACGCTGTTGCGATCACGAGTAGAACTGAGGTTTTCATGGTTTCCGGCGACGCCTCACTTTCGCTTCGATCAAATCTCGCCATATGGAACGGCGTAGCTGACGGAAACTTGCGTAGGCCGACGGCGCCGGCAGGTTAATGCTGATATGCTTGAAGCATCGTCCAGATCGCGGAAGCCTCTAACGCTCGAAATTCAGCCGCCGGGAAGCGTCTGCGGAGAGCGACAATTTCTCGGTGAGAAGGGACCGCTCACAGTGGTCCGCTCGGATGACCTGACAGGATGCTTCCCCGCTAAGATCGTTTACCCTTTTTTTTATCCCTTCGGTATATGCCAAACTTTATAGAGGTCATCCCCTTCATGCTACCCGAGTCTCGCATTTTGGTTCCAACCCCTGATGTCAGGACACATTTGCTAAAGACGCCTCTAAGTTGAATTTGGTATGCCCGGACAGGTACGCAATCAAGCTGCGGTCTTGCTCAAGCAAGTTGACCATTGCCGTCACCAGACTCAACTCGCAACGGTCACGCCGTCGCGACGCCACGCGCCGCAGCAAGGCAGGCGCACGACTGCCGCCGCGCACCAGCACCCGCATCCCCAAGCTGACCACCACCAGCAACGCGATGGCAAACAAAGCAAACAACCGCCCCCACGCCCTGATCTGTGCGATGCGCGCCTGCTTGAATCCCAGATACCACTTGGCGTCACGAAAGCCTTCGTCACAACTGAAGCGGCGACCATATTCGGTTGCCATCTGTTTGGCGCGTGGCGCGTGGTTCGAGACCAAGTACCACACGCCCCATTTGCCTGCCCGATTGCGTGCGCGGCTCAGGGTCACACAGAGCCGGTGCGGCGTGCGCTGACAATAGCGCACCCGTCCCAAGTTGCGGCGGCGACTGTTGGTGACAAAGCGCACGGTGTGCAGTTTGCGCCAGCGACCTGCGAGTTCGACTTGGACATTGCCTTTAACCCGGATGATGTAATGAATCCCCAACTCCTCCAACAAGTTAAAGAGTGCCACGGCGGCGAAGCCGCGATCCGCCGTGAGCCGCAGGCGCGCTGGCGTGACGACACGAGACAGCACCTTGAAGGCCCGGCGCAAGACGGCGATTTCATAACGCTGCCTCCGCCCTTTGAGGACGCGGGCGTCATAACTGCGCCAATAAATGGGGACGCCGCGTCCGCCGATGACGAGCGAGACAATCAGCAGATGTTGGTCGCCTTCGCTCGTCCAAGCAAGGGTGACGCGCACCGTCTTGGAGCGCAGGACTTGGCGCAACGCTTGGTGACAGACCGCTTCCGCCAAGTCATGGGGTGTCAACCGTTGGTTGTGCAGCAGGCGCGACAAACGCTTGACGGCGGCTTCCTGATTGCCACAGGCGCGTGCCAGTTGCGCTTGGCAGCCGGTTTGTTGTTGCACAATAGCGGTCACGAAGGTCGTGATGCTTTTGCGTTGATGCCCATGCGCCCACGGCAGCAACTCTTTGATATAGTCGCCTAAGCGTGGCGGTAACGAGTCTGTTGTGTTCACAACCACCGTCTCGCACAAGTGCGATCACTTGTGCCGCCACGCCTGTTTTCCTAAAAGTGTCCTGACATCAGCCCTGCCAGATGAATTTCTCTATCTGTCGTCGATGTCGCAGAATATGCACGATGGCGTGCTCCAACAGTTGCTCCATGTCGTACACCGCTCCCCACTGGCTATTGATAACTGTACCCACAAGCTCTTCATCGCTCATCTCCCACTTGCCCTCTAAAGTCTGAGCGGTGTATGCGAGCGCCGCATCCAGCTGCTCTAATGATTCTTGACGTGAGAGAAGTTTGTTCTGAGGGCGTGTTGACGCGATAGAGAATTGCTCTCTAATGTAATCGGCATACCCGTACCCTGCTCGGACCACATGGGACATGATGGTTTGTACCGAACGGCAGGCATCATCAGTCGTCTGCGAATCAACAACCCGCACGAAATCATCTTCGGGGATTTGCTCGACTAAGCGTCCGAGTTCTGATGCCGCGCGCTCGTATTCATCCATTAGTGCCCCAATAGCACCTTTTCGGTAAGTTTTTCTCATACTTTGAGATTCCTTATCCAATCAAGACGTCTGCTAGGAAAACAAGAGCTAAGTTGTTGATTCCGTTAGAAGCCTTATTTTCATCGGTGGGGGTGAAGCCCCGCTTCATGGGGGACTAACGCCCGAATTTGTATGTTGACGGAAGTGCGCTGAAGCGGCAAGCTTCAGCGTTCACAAGGGGCACCGGAGAAGCCGCGCCCGAATTATGACCCCGGAGTCAGTCGGTTAGATCAGCTCCCGGTGCCTATCCTTGCAGCACACGAGGTCGCACAGTATCTG
>JANOGZ010001129.1:0-1207 GCA_031406255.1 Pyrinomonadaceae bacterium
CCCGAAAATGACCGGAACGACATCATCGGTCTGAACCTGAACACTCCCTCGGGGATCGCGTGGAACAGCGACACGAGCCAGTTCCTCATCGCCCATGATGTGACGATCGGCCTCAACTTTGGGGGCATCGCAGCAGTGCCGGTGTCATTAGATAGCGCGACCCAGGTCGTCAATCTGGTGGCTGGCGGATTCAACCTCGCCCGGCGCATGGCCTACCTGCCGAGCGAGCATCTGATCGCTGTGGTTCACGCTAACAACCCGAGAGCCATCCTGCTCTTTAACAGTAGCGACGGTACACTGCATAGCCAGGTCAGCCTGATGCCAGCGAGTTTAGGGCAGAACTTCGGGGCGCCCATCGCCCTTGCCTATCTACCCGCGACGAACGAGTTCGTCGTCGGATTTAACGGTGTCAATGGTAGACCTGACCAGCCGGCGGAGCGGCGCAGATTGCATATCATCTCGCGCACCGGTGCATTAGGCCGCACCATTGATCTCGCGTGTACCGGCACGCAGGGTATCGGAGGACTGGATTACTTTGTTGATCCGCGTAGCGGCGGTGGGCGCTTCATCGTTCTCGGATCAGCGGGTCGAGTCCTCATTACTGATCTCGACGGCAACCTGCTGCGCGAGTTTAATAGTCGCGTGAAGCTGGGACTGGTGACGAGAACTGATATCGCCGCTATTACGACTGGCCCTCAGGCCGGCGCTTTCAGCATCGTTGACTCCTCCGGCGGCGAGATGGTCGTCTTCCGTCTGGATTGATCCGGCGTCGCATCGCGACACGACTGAAAGCTCGAAGGATGCTGGCATCTGAGTTGCGCCGGCCTCACTTCGTGCGCGGCGAACGCTAACTTCACGGGATTAGCGTCGCCAACTTGCGCCGCGTCCGAAAAACCTCTGCCTGAAGGCGAAAGATGCTCGCAGCCCGGAGCTTCAGTGACGATCAAATAGAGACGAATAGCCTGGTCATTAAGTGAAACGGACGGCCTTTAAATTAGAAAGGCCGTCCGTTTCACTTTTCGCTGAGAGGCCACGTGCTGGCGGTCATCTGCTCGCGCCGGCTTCAAGCAGACCCTTTAGCATCAAGGTACTTGATCAAGACGACCTCGTTGTGACGCTCGTTGTAGATCATCTCATCCACCTGCTTCGACGCCACCAGGATCCCAAATCCTCCCGGCTTCATCCCCATCTCCTTCCGCACCCGCTC
>JANOGZ010001168.1:0-1421 GCA_031406255.1 Pyrinomonadaceae bacterium
TAACACAAAACAGCTTATTCCTCCGAGAGCCGGAAGAGTAATTCTATAGCATTTAAGAAAAATGTTTTGCTGTTTTTGCGCCGGAGGCGCAGTGGAAATTAGCCGGTGGTGAAACCACCGGGAACAACCGCCACGCCACGAGAGCGCCCTGAAGGGGCGCGGGAAAGCTTCCGGCGTCCCTTCGGGACGAAAATCGGCAAATCTTTTTCTTGAGATCTATAGTTGAGCCAGGTCATGTCTCGAGACGCAGGTCGCGTCCGGTCATCTCGGGGGGCTTTTCGATGCCGAGCATGCCGAGAACCGTCGGCGCGACATCTTCGAGCGCGCCGCCTTCACGCAGCGCGAGGCCGCGCGCGGCTTCGTCTATCAGGTGAAAGGGGACGAGGTTGGTTGTGTGTGCGGTGTGCGGTTGACCCGTCGTCAGGTCGATCATCTGTTCGCAATTGCCGTGGTCGGCGGTGATCAGACACCGACCCTGCGCCTGACGCAAACCCTTCGTGATCCAGCCGAGGCAGGTGTCCACATACTGCACCGCCTCGATGGTTTTCGTGAGATTGCCGGTGTGACCGACCATATCAGGATTGGCGAAATTGACGATGAAAACATCCGTCTCGCCTTCCTCGATGGCGCGCAAAACTTTGTCGGTGACCTTGAAGGCGGACATCTCCGGCTCCAGATCATAGGTCGCCACTTTCGGCGATGGGATGAGCAGGCGCCGCTCGCCGGGAAATTCCTTCTCCGTACCGCCATTAAAGAAGTAAGTCACGTGGGCATACTTCTCCGTCTCGGCCAGACGGTAATTGCGCACGCCGACGGCGGCGAACACCTCGGCGAGGATATTGTGGTGCTGAAGCTGTGCAAAGGCGATCGCGAGCGGAAACGTCTTGTCGTACTGTGTGAAGCAAACGAAGTCAACTGATGGGCGATGCGGGGTGGAAAAGCCGCCGAAGCCGGGGACGGCCAGCGCGTTCGTGATCTGTCGCGCGCGATCGGAACGATAATTGAAAAAGATAACGGCGTCGCCCTCGTCGATGGTCGCGACCGGCTCTCCCTCCTCGCGCGTCACCACGAGGGGTTCGACGAATTCATCGCTGATGGCGCGTTCATAGGAGAGCTTGATGGCGGGGACCGGATCAATCGTGCGCTCGCCCTCGGCGTGCACCAGCAAATCATAGGCGCGTTTTATCCGCTCCCAGCGTCTGTCGCGATCCATCGCGTAATAACGCCCGACGACCGTGGCGATGCGCCCGCAACCGATCTCACCGCACTTCACCTGAAGCGCCTCGATATAACCGTAGGCCGACATCGGCGGCGTATCGCGTCCGTCGAGGAAGCAGTGGATATAGACGCGCTGCAGTCCGCGCCCCTTCGCCATTCTGAGCAGGGCGTAGAGATGTTCTTGCGAAGAGTGGACGAGACCA
>JANOGZ010000967.1:0-5935 GCA_031406255.1 Pyrinomonadaceae bacterium
CTTTTTTAAGGGAAACTTTAAGGCCGTTTTAAGGACACCTCGGAAAGATTTGGCGTATCTGGTGTCTCGGGCGCGACGGTCCAAGCTGAGTTGATGACGAACCCAACGGGTCACTCATTGTAGGTCAGGAATCGTGACCGGAGCAACAGCAACCGCCCGCCAGACGCGGTGGCAGTGAAAACAGAAAGGAGTGATCAGTCATATGAAAGCTCAAGACATACCGATGGAAGGAGTTCCGATGAAATGCAGGCCTTGGAGCCCCGCCCTGCTCTCCGCGCCGACACTTGGCGCGGGGACAGACGCCGCATCCCTCCAAGCGATCGAGCGTCAGACGCTTGAAGGCCGCCCGTGCAGTCGTCCGCCCGCGCAAGAAAAGGCGGCGGGACCAGCGGCCAATCAGGGGGCGCTGAAGACGTCGCCGCAGGTAATCGTCGCCGGGTACCAGCGCGCAGACCTCCGGCGGAGCCTCTGGCATGTGTGCAACTCCTTCACACCTTACTTCTCCCTGATGTGGTTGATGCACGCCAGCCTCGCATACTCGTACCTGGTCACGCTGGCGCTGGCGGTCCCGGCGAGCGGCTTTCTGGTCCGCGTCTTTATCATCATGCACGATTGCAGCCACGGCTCTTTCTTTCGTTCCCGGAGGGCGAACGACGTTCTGGGCACGCTCACCGGGATTCTCCTGTTCACGCCCTACTACGGGTGGCGCCGGCGCCACTCACTCCATCACGCCACCTCGAGCGACCTCGGCCGGCGCGGGTGGTGGGACGTCAGGACGTTGACGGTGAGAGAGTACGCGGAATCGTCCCGGTGGCAGCGGTTTGGTTACCGACTATACCGCCATCCGCTCGTCCTGTTCGTCATCGGGCCACTGGCCTTCTTCCTCGTCATCCAGCGGTTCTCTTCGCCCGGCGCGCACCGGCGGGAGCGGCTCAATGTGCGCCTGACGAATCTCGCCATCCTCTGCACCGTCGCCGGCGCGATGTGGCTCGTCGGCCCGAGGGAGTACCTCCTGCTTCAGCTCCCCGTCATGTTCCTGTCGTCCGCCGTGGGCCTCTGGCTGTTCTACGTCCAGCACCAGTTTGAAGGCGCGTACTGGACCCGCCACAGCGAGTGGGACTTCGTGCAGGCGGCACTCGCGGGCAGTTCCTATTACAAGCTGCCCCGCCTGCTCCAGTGGTTCACGGGCAATATCGGCTTTCATCACATCCACCACTTGAATCCCAAAATCCCGAACTACCGCTTGCAATTCTGCCATGACGAGAACCCTGAGCTGCAGCGCGTCAACACGCTGACGCTGTGGTCTAGCCGACGTTCTCTCTCCTGCAAATTGTGGGACGAGGACGGGCAAAGGATGGTCAGTTTCAAAGAGATCAGCACTCCCTTCGTGCGCGCATCGTGGGCCGCAAGGGACGGAGGAGACGTCAATGGATCGACTTACCAGCGCGTGTGACGGCATGGCCGCAATAATTGCTCACGCCTCCGGCCCGCCGCAGGAGGACCTCACGGCGGAAAGGAGCGGGCATGGCTACCGCCGATTCCTCGCGGCGCTCACCTCCCTCCCGCTCGTCGGGGCGGTGGGCGGCAGCCCCTTCGCCCACGGCCCCGTAGTCGAGGACGCCGACCCCGTGATCGGCCGGTCTGTGTCGCTCGGCCCGACCGTGGTCAGGATCGTCGTGGGCGATGAGGGGGGCGCGCCGGCGAATGTCGGTTCGCTGGTGAAGAGGAAGTTTTTCCCCGAGAGGCCGGGATTCCTCTTCAACGTCTGCTTTTCGCGCGGGCCCGGCCGGTCGTACGGCGACCCACATTCCATCTGGTTCAACGTCTTCGTCGGCTACTACGAGATCGATGTCGCGCGGCGGTCGTGGGGCCGCCCGTTCGGCTACCTCTCAGGGAGGGGCGTCGCGCCCGCGATCGACTTCGAGGACGTCGTGCGCATCGGTAAGGCCGACTGGAACTACTTCTCAAACTACATGTACGGCGTGCCCGCGCGGCACATCGAGCCGTTCGACCGGGTGGACCTCGGCGCGGTGAGGTGCGCTCACCTCGGCCGCGAAAGAATCTGCGGCGGCCGCACAGAGGCGCGCGGCCACTACTGGGACTCGGTCGAGCTGGATCACGTTGAAGTCGTCAGCGCGTACCTCTCGGATGGGGACGGCGAGGCGCTGGAAAGTCCGTCTCCGCTCTTGAGCCCGCTCTGGCGACTCTCATTCGGCCGCCCGTGTCCGCGGCTTACACACCCGCGGAGCTTCATCCCGACTGACATGCGCGCCCGGCTCTACATGAGCTATTCGGAGTGTCATCACCCCGCGCTCGGCGAGTCATACCGCACGCACATCTTCGGCGGCACGGTCAACAACGCCTACCCCGACGCTGAGAAGAACGGGCGGTTCCTCGATCTGCAGATGCGCGCTCTGCGCCGCGTCATCCGGGAGCACTACCCGGACCTGGGTTTTAAACGGCAGTAGCCGAAGGAGTACAGGTATGTCTCAAGCGCTTGATCTTGGCCGGATCTCGAAACACGCAGGGCGCGAGCACTCTGAGTGTCCCGCACGTCCGAAACTATTCTTCGGCCGTCTGGACGCGTGGGAGGCGGGGATTGTCAGGAAGGTGATACGCATGTCGCAGGGGCGGGTCATGTACTCCGCAGCGGTCTGCGTCAACTACCTCGGCAACGGCTGGCTCTACGCGGCGGTCGCCGCCGTGTGGCTGGTTTTCGCGGGGCCGGGCGCATGGCGCTTCGGGCTCGCCGCGTCGATCTCGGTCGGCGTGAGTCATCTTTTCTACGCGTTCATCAAGCCGCGCCTCGCGCGGCTCCGCCCCGGCGATTTCGATCCGACGCTACGTTCAGCGGTCAGGGCCTTAGACAAGTACTCATGCCCGAGCGGCCACTGTATGACGGCCGCCGCCGTGGGCGTCCCCCTCGCGGTGGGAGCCTCACAGGCCATCCCCGCAATCGCCGCCGTCTGGCTCCTGGTCGCCTGGTCGCGCCTGTCGCTCGGGCACCACTACCCGACCGACATCGTCCTGGGAACCATTCTGGGCGCCGGCGTTTCGCTGGCGATTTCCGCTGTCGTGCTGTGAGGACCCCCTCGCGGCGCCTAACCGTGTCGCGAACAGAAAGGAGTATCGACCATGAAGCCTAAGTCACAACATCTCGCCATGCAGATGCGGCCCGCCGCCTCCTGTCGGGCAGTTGAAGATTCATAACGAGTTCCCCTCGCCCCGAACGAACTCACTCGTCTACTGAAGGGCTGTTATTGATTGAGGTCGGATGGGCTGCGGCCTCGCTGATATGGAGAAAGATCATGAGACGTTCAATGACCGGCACGAAGCGTTACGCTGTTTTGATTTTGGTAGTGGTTGTTTTGGCGAGCCTCGTCGCCTTCCCGAATGGCTTGACGAACCATTTTGTACCATCGGCTCAGGCCGCCGGTTTTACGTGGACGGGCGCGGTCTCCACTGACTGGTTCACGCCCGGCAACTGGTCGCCCGCGGGCGTCCCCGGCGCGAGCGATATGGCGACGATCAACTCCGGGACGGTGAACATCCCGGCGGACGCCACCGTCGCCGCCCTCAACTTCGGCGGCGGCGCGATTCAAGGCGCGGGCACGCTGACCGTCACGAGCACGCTGAACTGGACGGCGGGCATGATGCAGGGCAGCGGCGCGACCGTCATCCCGCAGGGCGCGACCGCCACCGTAAGCGGCACGGGCTTCAAGATCGTCACTGACAATCGCCGCCTCGACAACGCGGGCACGATCAACATCGTCGGCGCGGCCACGCTCGGCCTCACGCCCATCAACCCGACCGTCAACAACGGCGGGTTGATTGATCTTCAAGGCGACGGCGGGATCAGCTTCGGAAACACGGGTACCACGCTCAACAACACGGGTACCATCCGCAAGTCGGGCGGCGCGGGCACGGGCCTAATCAGGCCCGCCGCTTTCAACAACGACGGCATAGTCGAAGTCCAGACGGGGACGCTCAAATTGGGCGGTGATTTTTTAACCGGAGGCGGCACGAGCGCGGGCGCGTTCACCGTCGCCTCAGGCGCGACGCTGCAATTCTCTCCCCTCAGCGTGACACAGACGCTCACCGGCACGTCCTCCGTCACGGGCGCGGGCAACGTCGCGTTCACCACGGGCACGACGAACATCGACGGCACGTACAACATCGCCGGTGCGGTCTCCATCGACGGTTTCGGCTCCGGCATCGACGGACCCACGGCCGTCAACTTCAACTCCGCCGGCACCATCTCGACTGTAAACTTGAGGGGCGGAAGGTTCAGCGGCAGCGGCGCTGTGACCGTCAATGCTTTCAACTGGGAGGGCAGCGGCACGGTAAGCGTATTAGCCGGCACTGGCACGCTTATTATTCCCGCCGGCGGGACAATGGTTATTGAGGGTGTGAATTCCTCCACTTTACTACTGGGAGGCACCCGCACGATCAACAACGAAGGCACTATCATCTTCAAAGGCAGCCAGGATGTAGCCCTCAGCAGCGTCGAAGACCGCGTCACGATCAACAACCGCGGGCTCTTCGACGTGCAGGCCGACCGCTCTCTCGGCAACAGTAACCCCCCCCAAGGCGTCTTCAACAATACCGGCGTCTTCAGAAGATCCGCGGGCGGCGGGCTCGCGGCCGTCCAACGCGAGTTCGTCTTCACGAATCGCGGCACAGTTGAAGCCCTGACCGGCACGCTCAACTTCACAAATGGCTACACGCAGGCGGCAGGCATCACTCTCCTGAACGACGGGGCCATCAGCTTCAACTCTCCCTTCATCCCGGGGGGGATAAGCACCCTCCTCATCAACGGCGGCGCGCTCATCGGCACGGGGACGGTTGAGGGCAACGTCGTCAACTCAAGCACCGTGAGTCCTGGCCTCGCGCCCAACGCCGCCGGCACGCTGCGCGTCACCGGCAACTACACGCAGACCACCTCCGGCAGACTCAAGATCGAGATCGGCGGCGCGACCCCCGGCGCCCAGTTCGATCAACTCATCCTCGGCACCGACGCGCTGACGAAGACGGCGACGCTCGGCGGCGCGCTCGATGTCCAGCTCGTCAACGGCTTCCAACCGGCGGCCAACGACAGCTTCGAGATCAATAGGTATAGCTCGCTCGTCAGCCAGTTCGGCAATATCAACGGCTTAGAGATCGGCAACGGGCAGACGTTTACGGCTGACTACCGGCCGAACAACCTCGTCCTCATCAGCAGCGGCGCCGAAGGGGGGCCGGCCACGGGCTGCGGCGGCCCTGCCCGCATTTGGGTGCAAATCATCGCCCCCAGAACGGTGCGAATCGGAAACAGGAGGCCCGGCAGCACGCTCTACAAGGCAAGGGTTTTATATGGCAATAGCGGTGGCACGGGGGCATTCGCGTTCATCACCGCGACCCTCAGAAACCTCAAACCGGAGTACGTCGTCAAAACCGAAGGCATTAACAAGGAACCGCTGCTGGAGATAACCGATCCGGAGGTGCGGCAGGCCTTCGACTCTTTGCCGACCGTCCTCACCGACCCGCAGACGGGCGACCACAACATCCCGGTGTTGGTCTTCATACCACCTGACAACCTTCTCTGTAGTGAAAACGGTGGTGGCAGTGATGGCGGAGGCGGCGGCGCAGGCGGCGGCGGTGTGGGAGGCAGCAGTGGCGAAGCCGCGCATGGTAACTCATTCGTTATTGACGTTTCGGTCGGCCCTAACGATTCCAGTGGTGGCGGCACAGGAGGAGGCGGTACGGGCGGTGGTGGTGGCACCGGCGGCGGTGGCGGCGGCCTCCCGGGCTGCGACCCGGACTTCATCTCAGAAAATGACGTGAAGGCGACGCAGGTGAATACAAGTCAAGTCGGCTCTTGCCTAACGTCGCTCCCCGGGTCGTTCGCGGATGCTCTGCTCAACACTCTAGTCGAAGAACTTATCTCGAAAATTCC
>JANOGZ010000254.1:0-2091 GCA_031406255.1 Pyrinomonadaceae bacterium
GGCGTGAAGAGCTTCGTCTTCGGCATGAAACACGCCCACACAGAGTAACCCACAGCCATTCGCAGGGCTTTGCCCATCGCGGCACGAACGGTCGCTCGCCATAAGAAAAACTCGACCTCTCAGGCGCTACCGCTCCTTTGCAATACTGGCGGCGCGAGGTAGTAATAAGGCCCTCCCATCCGCCAACGCTCCAAATCGAACTGACGATGAGCGCCGCAGGCGATACAAACGCAATAGGTTTCTCCATTGCGCGTGAAAGGTCGGCTCATCTTCCGGTGCCAGCATCCCAACAAACGTGTGAGGGGACTCCCCGAGAACCTGGATACGTCCAGGGGGCGTATCCGTTGGCTCAGATAATTTTCGCTGAGAATCGCTTCCAATGCTTTCATCTCCCCGCTCTATGCTACAACTCTATGCCACAAAATGAATACACAACTCGATTGCTCACCGGACGTATGCCATCACGTAAATCTGCAACGCGCATGTCGCTTACCTTTTAGCCAACGCCTGTCACTTATCCGAAAGTCGAGCCGCCCCGTCTAGTCATTAACGATCACGACGGTTCCGACCGGCGTCAGTTCGCTGAACTCCTGAGAGGCGTACATCGGTATACGTATGCACCCGTGACTGGCCGGGTAAACGGGCACAGACGGACTCCCGTGGATCGCAATACCCTCATAAATATAGTTCGGGTAATAGAGTAGCCCGAGCGGACTGAGCCGCCAGCCTTCAATTTTGCGCAGGACTGTAAACATCCCCCGCGGCGTGTGCGCGCGGTGGACCTTTCCGCCCTCCGTGTAGAACTTTTCGTTGCCGGTCGAGACCGGCAGGATCTTCGCGACCGTGCCGTCGTCACCAACGATGAATAAGACCTGACGAGCAAGGTCAACTTCGACGTGAGGGTAGCCGCCCTCGCGCGGCGAAGGCCGGCTCGCAACGCGTAACGCTTCGAGTTCCTCCGGCGTCAGTCGTCCGGTGCGTGTGCGCCCTTCGACCTTTTGAAAGGCGACGAGCGCGTGGCGCGAGCCTCTGTCCATGACCCCGTCCACCGGGCCGGTCCAGTAACCGAGATCAGATAAGCGTTGTTCCGCTTCAAATATCTCCTCGGATTGGATGGGGAGCGCCGCGACGCGTTTCGGAGTAGCGCCGAACACACAACCGACCACAACTAACAACTTACAGACGGTATGAAGAAGTCGATATATTTTCATAAAAGAGGCCTCGCCACTTACAGACAGCAATTAGTATTCCGGGCAGATGAATTGTTGCCGGCGCAGCTTTCAGTCATCTTCTTTCAAAAGTCCCAGCGTGGGCTGCTCTTCTTTATATCCGTCGCAAGAGAGCAATACTCATGCCGCCCGCGGGCGGAACGATATTGTCTGGCCATCGCCCCTCCGCTCAGCCGGTTATGGAAAATAGCGTGCCCCCGATTGTGAGTTTTTCCGCAGCGGGGTGGGGAAAATTCATTCCCGCGCCAACCGTCTTCATCCATAAATCCCCAAATCCCGCGGTAACCCGGCTGGCACAGGCGTTGCCCTGAAACGTGTGCGTTATAAGTGCGGCGCTGCCATCAAACAGAGTTGGCCCGCTGTCGCGCGAACGCCCGAGAGGTGATTTGAAATGATGACGGCCGATGGGTTAACTCCCCACGAAAGTTGCGTGAACTGCGAACTGCACGGCGACATGTTCTTCTGCGAGCTGGCGAAGAACGTTCTGCGTTCTATGGACCCGGCCAAATTCTCCACTGAGTACCCGAAGGGGGCGGTGCTCTTCGCCGAGGGGCAAGCGCCGCGCGGCGTTTACGTGCTCTGCAGCGGACACGTTAAGCTCTCGACCTCCTCCGGAGCCGCGCGCGTGCTCATCACCGACCTCGCCGAGCCGGGCGACGTGCTGGGCCTCAGTGCCGTCATTTCGGGGAAGCCTTACGAGGTGAGGGCCGAGACGCTCGATACGTGCCAGCTCACGTTTATCAGGCGGGAAGATTTTCTGCGTCTGCTCGGCGAGTCCGCCGGGGCGACGATGCACGCGACGCGGCAACTCAGCCGCAATTATCAAACGACACATCAGCAGGTCAAGCTGCTCGGCCTCTCA
>JANOGZ010001203.1:0-6138 GCA_031406255.1 Pyrinomonadaceae bacterium
CCGCGTCTCGTCGCGCCGCCGCCGAGCCGCCCGACGGCGAGGCGGGCTGCTGCGCCAGGGCCGACGATGAGAGTATTGCCACCACCGCCAGACTCGCGGCGACGCGCCGCAAACCAGGCGTATACTCCGCCAGCGTGCGCCGCCCCGCGCGGAAGAAAATCAAGCCGGCTGACACGAGCGAGAGAATGCAAATAAAAATCAGCGCTGATTCCACGGTAAAATCGTTCCTTTCTGAATTTGAGCAATACCCTTCGGCGGTCAGCAAACAGAGATAGCCGAAAACCCGCCGCCCGAAACGACCCACCCCGGGAAGGTCGCCGGGCGCGTCTTTCGTTTTACTGACAGCTCGCAGCTGGTCGCATCGAAATTTTCCTGATAAAGCACAGCGTGAGCCCCGGGCCCACGACCGACGTTAGCTGAATTTAAGGTGTTGAGCGAAGGCGCGAAATATCCACGAAGGGGCCGCTCGTGTTTGCCGTCGACCGCGCTCCCCCGCTTCCCGGCCACACAGCCCCGCCGCCCCGTCATGTTTAAAAGCGGTCATTATCGCCGAAAACTGGTTGGAAGTGCAAAGTCTAAAGCCGATTCGGGCCGGCGCGGTCGCCAGCGAAGGGCGGTTGAGGGCTTCTTCTAATCCAGACTCGCGGCCGACGCCGCGGGCACGAGCGTCCCTTTGCGCCGGTCGCCGCGGACTTTGACGAGCGCGACGACGGCGAGATAAAGCGCGAGCACGACGAGCGCCGAGGACGCGATGGCGTTGATCAGCTTGATGTCGAATCCGGTTGATGCTCCGAAATTAGCGAGCGCCAGTTTGACGAGCGCCCAGAGCGTGATGATCAGCACAAAGACCATCGGGTAGAGCGTGAACGCGATCCGCTGCCGCGCTTGATACAACCAGACGGTGATGGAGAGCAGCGTCAGCGCGGCGAGGAGCTGATTCGACGCGCCGAAGAGGATCCAGAATTCGTTCCACATTCCCTGCTGCGCGCGGGTGATGAAGTAGAACGGCACGGCGATGGTCAGGAGGGTGCCGACCACCGCGCCGGCGCGACCCTTCCAGCCGAGGAGCTCCTGCACGATATAACGCCCGAGACGCGTACAGACGTCGAGCGTGTCGAACACGAAAGTCGAAAACGCCATCGCGCCGAAGGTCACGGCGAAGTTGCGGTTCCCCTCGCCGATCAGAAGGGTCAGGAAGCCGCCGATGCCGTTGCCGTAAATCGTTCCCGGAGCGGTACCGCGTTTGATGTCGCCCTGCGCGACGATCATGACGGTGACGAGCGCGATCAGCGCGACGAACCCTTCAGCCAGCATCGCCCCGTAGCCAACCGGCTTGATGTGCGACTCGCGATCAATCTGCTTCGAGGTCGTGCCCGAGCAGACGAGGCCGTGGAAACCGGAGCACGCGCCGCACGCGATCGAGACGAAAAGGAAGGGAAAGAGCGCGCCGGTCAGGACGCCCGGGGCATTCCAGGATTTGAAAGCGGGCTGCGCGATCGGGTAGTTGCCGAAGAGAATGCCGATCACGCCGAGCGCGAGCGCCGCGTAGAGAATAAAGCCGCCGAGATAACCGCGCGGTTGCAGGAGCGCCCAGACGGGAACGAGCGACGCCACGCCGCAATAGATGAGGATCAAAACTCCCCACGAGGCGTGATTCAGCACGAAGAGATTCGAGACCATCGTCCCGACCCACGACAGAGCGAAAGCGGCGGGCACAAACACGACGGTGACGAGCCACAGCGGCGGGTCGAGATACTTCTGCACCAATCCCATGATGATCGACAGCAGCAAATAAAACACGCTTGCCGCTGCCACCGCTCCGCCGGGATTAAAGGCCAGCGCTGAAGCGCCGCCGCCGGCCTGCAGTTCTTCCGTCCCGGCGACGAACGTGCCGGCCGTGATGTCGGTGAAAGCGACGATCACGTACACCAGCGCGATCCAGATGAAGCCCATCATCGCGCCTCCGGCGCGCCTTCCCAGATGCTCGCGCGTGATCTCCGCAATCGAAGTCGCGCCGTGACGCACCGACGCCGCGAGGCTCGAAAAATCGTGAACGGCTCCGATCAGCACGACGCCGAGGCCGATCCACAGCAGGCACGGCAGCCAGCCGAAAAGCTGGCACGCGATGATCGGTCCGGCGATCGGCCCGGCCGCCGCGATCGCGGAGAAGTGTTGACCGAATAGATAGAAGGGCCTGGTCGGGACGAAATCTACGCCGTCATTCACTCGATGGGCGGGAGTAATACGCGCATCATCGAGCGCAAACTGGCGCGCCACCCATCCTCCGTAGAGACGGTACGCGGCGACTAGCAGGACCAGAAATCCAAGCGCCAGAAGCGTCAAGGTCAAGCTAAACACCCTCCCTGGCCGGCGACCAATTCAAACCATCGGTTTTCATTCCGCGTTGTCAGTCGTTGGCGACGTTCTTGCCACCATTACAGATCCGATTACCCCAAGGGCGAAGCCACCCAGGATCAGCAGCACTCCCACAAGCGCGCGCCCGTGTTGCGGATAACTTGCTGTGAATGCCGCGTCGACGACCCCTCGCAGGCCGATGTCGTGGGGCACGGTAAAGAGACCCGCCGCCATCGCGAAAAACCCGAGCGCTGCAAGCTTGAGTGGCACGGGGGTGCGACTTGGACGTCCCAATTTCATTCCGATGGCGCTGCGGGTGTAGCCGTAGGCCAGGTAGATGGAAAGGCCCAGCACCAACCAACCGATGAAGCGCCACCAGGTATCGGCTGACAGGTAGTACATCAGGAAAACGCAGGAGGCGGCGCCAAGCATCGGCAGCAGCCAGGCGCCAAGGGGAACGCGAAATGGCCGTTTACGATCGGGATCTTTGTAACGAAGGATGGGGATGCCGATACAAACAAGCATGAAGGCAAACAAGGTCCCGATGTTGGTGAGATTCAGCATCGCCTCGATGTTTGCAAACGCCGCAATGCCGCCAACAAAGATGCCGGTAAGAATCGTTGTCACGTGGGGTGTCTTAAAGCGCGGGTGAATGGTGGCGAAAACGGATGGGAGCAAACCGTCACGAGCCATCGACATGAATATGCGCGGTTGGCCCAACTGGAACACGAGCAGTACTGCTGTATGCGCCACCACTGAGCCAAAAGCGACAATCGTCTGTGGCAGCGTGACACCGGGAGGCGCTACGTAATCGAGCGCCATTGTGAGAGCCTCGGCCTGGCCTGAGGAGGAGACCTTCTGCAATTCGGTGAAAGGAACGAGACCGGTGAATATCGCGGCAACGACGATGTAAAAGATCGTGCACACGATCAATGACCCGATAATGCCAATGGGAAGATCGCGGGCCGGGTTTTTAGTCTCCTCAGCAACGGTTGAGACCGCGTCGAACCCGATGTAGGCAAAGAACACCAGCGCGGCGCCGGCGAATGTGCCGCTCCACCCCTGTGGTTGAAAGGGGCGCCAGTTCGCGGCCATCTGCGAAGGTGGAACGAAATAGAGAGCAGTGCCGACAAAGAACAACAGCACCAGGACCTTAATGGCAACCATGCCCGCGTTGAAGTTGGCCGATTCCCGAATACCCCACACCAGCACAATTGTAATTAGCGCGACAATGCCGAAAGCAAGAAAGTTGACGATCACGGGAATCCCGAATAGTTCAGGTGCGGAGCTGAAAAGCTGCGCATACTCGGCCGGGTTCTCCCGGGCCAGGATCATTGCGGAGCGATAGTCGGCCGCCAGCCAATGAGGAAACGGTATTCCCAGGTTTAGTAGAAGCTTGTGAAAATACTCTGCCCAGCTGATCGCCACCGCGACGTTGCCGATCGCATACTCGATGATCAAGTCCCAACCTATGATCCAGGCAATCAGTTCGCCCATCGTGGCGTACGAGTAAGTGTAAGCCGAGCCCGAAATCGGAACCATCGAAGCAAGTTCGGCGTAGCACAGCGCGGTAAATCCGCAGACCACCGCCGTGATAACAAAAGAGAGCATTAGTGAGGGTCCGGCGCCCGGACGTCCAGCCAGCGGGTCGCCGGCCGCGGCGGAGCCGACTGTGGCGAAGATGCCGGCGCCGATGATGGCGCCGATGCCGATCAGCGTGACGTTGAATGCGCCGAGCGTCCGCCGGAGAGAAAATTGCGGGCCGCCGACGGACGCCAGAATGTCATCAAGATTTTTAGTGCGGAAGATGCCTCGCAGCACAAGGGTGCCTCCGGGGTTCCAGGGATTCGGGGCGTTGGTGGTCTTCAACAGCCCACATCTTCGGGTGTGCGCGCGGGCGGAGTTTGGCATAGCAGCGCATCACAAAGCAACAGAGAAGTTTTTCGCTCGACGCGGCGGGCGCGTTGACGATGCGGAAAATGCTTTGCTAGACTCCGCCGCAAATTTCGCGCTCCGGAGCCAGGCGCCCCGGCTCGACGTGAGAGTAGAGAAAAAGCTCGCTGACAGTAATCGGACAGGCCGGTGAAACGGTTATGTATCCCTTCCGAAATGTTTTGTTCCCGACGGATTTTACGCCGCACGCGCGCGCGGCGCTGAAGTATGCGGCCGCCTTCGCGCGCGAGGGCACGGACGGGCGCGTCGTCCTCTTCAGCGTGCAGGCGGGCAGCGTACCGGCGAATTTGCTGACGCTCCCCGAACGCGTCTTCGACCGGCAGGAAGATCAGTGGCTGAGAGAACTACGCTCATCCGTGAGAGACCTGCTGGCTGATCCGCTGCTCGACGGCCTCGAAGTGGAACCCGTGATCGTCGAAGGCGAGCCCGCCCCGCAGATCGCGGAAGCGGCGCACGGTTTTCAGATTGATCTGATCACGATCGTGACACACGGCCGCCGGGGACTCGCGCGTGCGCTATGGGGCTCGACCGCCGAGGAGATTCTCGTCGAAGCGCCCTGCCCGGTCCTGGCGATCCGCCCACCGCAGCGCGACTTCGTCGAGCACCGCGAGGGTCACACGCAGATTCGTCTGAACCGCGTGCTGCTGGCCACTAATTTTCGCCCCTCAGCTGATTCGGCGGCGCGTATGGCGACGGAACTCGCGCGCCGCGCCGCCGCGGAGTTTCACAGCGTTTATGTGATCGGTGACTTTATCGACCAGTTCGCCGAACTCTTTCCCGAAAGCGGCGGACAGGCGCGCCGGAACCTGCGCCAGTATGCGGAAGAGAAGATGGCGGCCTTCGCGCGTGAGGCCGGCGGCGATAAGTTCACGCACATCGTCGAGGGACGGCCCTACGAAGAGATCGTGCGGCTCGCCACCGAGCAGGATGTTGACCTGATCGTGATCGGCATGAGCACCCATACCTCGCTTTTCGGCGGGATGCCTTCGCTCGGGCCGGAAATTGAGCGCGTCGTGCGCAACGCCCCGTGCCCGGTGCTCTGCGTGCCGTCGGGTCAGGTCGTCACACCCATCCCGCTTCTCGTCACCGAGCCGCTGCCGCTCTAGCAAACGCCCGAGTTTCACAGCGGCGGCGCCGGCATAAAAAGGGACACGGTAATATGTCGCTCATATTACCGTGTCCCTTTCATTCTTCTCCGGTAGCGCTATTGAGTGGCTTCCGTCGGGAGTTTTGCTTTCAGCCAGGCGTCCCAGCCGCCGAGGAGCGCGGCCGTCTGCGCAAACCCTTTCCCTTTCAAGTCGAGCGCCGCCCGGGCGCTGGTTTGTTCGGCCGGTCAAGCACAGTAAGTGACGATCAGTTTATCCCGCGGCAGCTCGTCGGCGCGACTGGCGACTTCTCCCAGCGGTATTGATCGCGCGCCCTTGATATGACTCGCCTTGTATTGATCTTCGCTGCGCACATCAACCAGCACCACCTCGCCCTTCTCCAGCGCGCTGCGGAGCTCGACCAGCGTCATGCGCTGCACGCCATCGCTCGGCTTCGCTTGCGCCGCCGGCGAACTGGCGGTTTCGGCGGCCGGGCGCGTCGTCTCGGCCGTCGGGCGCGGCTCGTCGTTTGCCGTGCATGCCAGCAGCACGATTGCCGCCGTACAGCCGAGCGCGATGGCCGTCATCCTTGAAACGTAAGAACGCATTCCCGCTACCTCCAGATATGACTCGTGCTTTTCGCTTCGGCTGATTCTCTTCTAGCCCCGGCTGCGAACGCGCATGCATCGCACAAAACGCCGCCCGAATGGAAGGACGAAGCGCCGGCGCGTGCGCTTTTCGGCGC
>JANOGZ010001212.1:0-1563 GCA_031406255.1 Pyrinomonadaceae bacterium
TACGTCCGCGTGACCCGCAAGCTTTTGTTTGTTATAACTGCTCTCCAGAGGGGTCTGTTTTCAGAAGATGCATATCGCCGTCATCGGTACAGGCTATGTCGGGCTCGTGACGGGCGCGTGTTTTGCGGAGTTCGGTGTCAATGTCACCTGCGTGGACGTTGACGTGGAGAAGATCTCACGCCTTTCCGACGGAGTCATGCCCATCTACGAGCCGGGCCTTGATCAGTTGGTCACGAAGAATACGCAGGCGGGGCGCCTGCGCTTCACGACCGACTTCCGCTCTTCGGTAGAACAAGCGCTCGTTATCTTCCTCGCCGTCGGCACGCCCGCGAAAGAGAATGGCGCCGCCGACCTGGGCTACATCGAAGAAGCGGCGCGCGCTGTGGCCGAATACATGAATGGCTACAAGGTGATCGTGACGAAATCCACTGTCCCGGTCGGCACGGGCGAGCATGTGCGCCGCCTGATCCGCGAGAATCAGAAGAAACGCACCAACTTCGGGATCGTCTCGAACCCGGAGTTCTTGCGTGAGGGCGCAGCCATTGACGACTTTATGCGGCCGGACCGGGTCGTCATTGGTAGCCGCGATGAAGAGGCGGTCGCCATCATGCGCGACCTCTACCGCCCGCTGTATCTGATCGAGACGCCTTTCGTCATCACCTCGCTCGAAGCCGCCGAGCTTACCAAGTATGCGGCCAACGCCTTTCTCGCCACCAAAATCTCGTTCATTAACGAGATCGCCAATATGTGCGATCGGATCGGCTGCGACGTGCATGATGTGGTGCGAGCGATCGGCATGGATGGACGCATCGGCCGCAAATTCCTGCATCCGGGGCCCGGGTTCGGCGGTTCGTGCTTCCCGAAGGATACCAGCGCGCTGGTCTCCGCCGCGCGCGAGTTAGGTTGCGATTCGCTGATCGTGGATGCCGTCATCGAGGTTAACCGGCGTCAGCGCGTGGCGATGGTGCCGAAAATCGAAAAGCTCGCCGGCGGCATTAGCGGTAAAACTATTGCTGTGCTCGGCCTCTCGTTCAAGCCGGAGACCGACGACATGCGCGCGGCCCCTTCTGTCGATATCATTCGCGCGCTCGTGGAGCGCGGCGCCAGTGTTTGTGCCTACGATCCGGTCGCGATCCCGCAGGCGAAGAAAATTCTGCCCGATATTGCCTACGCGGAGGATGAATATACCGCGGTGACCGGGGCTGATATGCTCGTCTTTATGACCGAATGGAATCAGTTTCGCGCGCTCAATATGGAGCGCGTGCGCGAATTGATGCGCACCCCCAAAATCGCTGATCTACGTAATATCTATGAGCCTTCTGCAATGCGCGAACTCGGCTTCGATTACACTGGCGTTGGCCGGTAAATGATTTGAGAGATTATTAATTCAAACTCTTGGATGTGGGATGAAGAATTTTTCAATAAGAGATTCAAACCGCCGATCAAGCTTCTAGAATCAATACTATGGGTCTTTCAGGCATCGTTCTAGTAACCGGGGGCGCTGGTTTTGTCGGCTCGCATATCGCCGCCACGCTCGCCGCCCACGGGGCGCGCGTGCGTGTC
>JANOGZ010001225.1:0-6730 GCA_031406255.1 Pyrinomonadaceae bacterium
AGCTGGCTGTTCAGTTTATATAGCCGCCCGGCTGACCGCCCTCGTCTTCGGGGGCGGCGTCCGGCTCAGGAAGGGCGACGGTTTCTTCCTCAAGACTCCAGATCTCGTAGAGCTCCGGCGACACCTCCGTGATGAAGCGCGAGGGACGCTGCACGATCGACTGACGACTGTAATCGGTGACCATCAGCGGGTAAGTGATATAAAGCTGGTCGCGCGCGCGCGTCAGCGCCACGTACCACAGGCGTCGCTCCTCCTCTTCACCTTCCGGATCGCGCAGCGAACGCGGCGAGGGGAACTTTCCGTCGGCCCCCCAGATGATAAAGACGGCGCGCCACTCGAGGCCCTTCGCCTGGTGCACGGACGAGAGCGTCAGGAGCTCGTCTTCATCGCCGCCCATGACGACATCTTCGCCAGTGACCGGCTGCGGCGCATCGTAGCGTTCGGTCGAGAGCAGCGCGAGCTCGGCGAGGAACTCTTCCGTCGAATCGTAATGCGCGCTGTAGCGCGCGAGCTGGCGCAAGTCTTCGAGGCGCGCTTCCGCATTCTCGTACGTGCCGATCAGATGCGCTTCATACCCACGCGCGAGAATGAGCTCTATTTGCCGCGCCGGGCTGCGCCGCGTCTCGTCCTGGACGAGGCTCTCGAGCAGCGCCCTAAAATCCGCCCAACCGCTTCCACGGCGCGCCGCGACGGCGTCCACATCACCGCGCGCCACCAGCGCGAGCGGGTCCTCAGCGAGCGCGATGCGCTCCCAGATTCTGTTCACGGTCGCGGCGCCGACCTGCGGAATGAGACGCAGGACGCGTTTCCAGGCCAGCTCGTCGCGCGGGTTGACGACGAGTCGCAGGTAGGCAATGACATCTTTAATGTGCGCCTGCTCGAAGAAACGGACGCCGCTGCGCACGCGATAGGGAATGGCGCGGCGCGTCAGCTCGAGCTGCAGTTCGAGCGAGTGATAATGCGAGCGATAGAGCACCGCCACCTCTTCGAGCGGCACGCCCTCGTCGCGCAATTCGAGGATCCGCGCGGCGACGAAGGCGGCCTGCTGTTCCGCGTCGCGGCATGGCACGAGCGCCGGAGAGAGTCCGAGCGAGGGACGCGCGGCGCGCAGAACCTTCGGGAACTGCTGGCGATTGGCGGCGATCGAGACATTGGCGACGCCGAGTATCTCGGGCGTCGAGCGATAGTTCGTCTCCAGCCGGTAAAGGCGTGCTTCGGGGTAACGCTGCGGGAATTCGTAGATATTCGACCACTGCGCGCCGCGCCAGGCGAAGATCGACTGGGCGTCATCGCCGACCACCATCACATTGCGGTGCCGGCTGCCTAACAGGTCAACGATCTCCGACTGTAGCTTGTTCGTGTCCTGGAATTCATCGACCAGAATGTGCTCGAACTGTTCCGCACAGAGCCGCGCGATCTCATCCTTTTCCAGCAACAGACGCTTCCAGTTGAGCAGCAGATCATCGTAGTCCATCGCGTTGCGCTCGCGTTTGCGCTCCGCGAAATTGCGGTCAACGCGCATGATCTGCGGCGTGAGCGGCTCGAAGTGTGGGTAGCGGCGCGCCACGACCTCGGCGACGGGCTGGTCGGTATTGGTCGCGAAGCTGATGATGTCCTGCAGGACTTCCGGCTTCGGGAAGCGGCGGGCCTTCGTATCAATACCCGCTTCGTCAACGCACACGCCCAAAAAGTCGCGCGCGTCTTCGGCGTCGAGGATCGTGTAGTTGGAGCCGTATGAGAGCGCCGCGGCGTGGCGGCGCAGGATAAGATTGGCGATGCGATGAAAGGTTCCGCCCCACACGCGCCGCACGTTGCCGCCCGTCAGCTGCTCGACGCGCCGGAGCATCTCGCGCGCCGCGCGGTTGGTAAACGTCGCGAGCATGATGCGCGAGGGAGCGACACCGCGCTCGATGAGGTAGGCGACGCGGTAGGTGATGGCGCGCGTCTTTCCCGAACCGGCCCCGGCGATCACCAGCGCCGCTCCGGTCGGGGCCGTGACCACCGCGTACTGCTCCTCATTAAGTTCCTCGCGGTAACGCGCCGGTTCAGCGGGCGCTTTGTCGCCGGTCGAGGGTCGCTTGATGACATAGCGTTTCATGACTTCTGAAACTGGCTTATAACATGAAGCGCGCGGCGAGCGACAGGCGGCGGGCGCGGGTCTTCCGTCTTTGCTCTCCCGCGCCGCTGCTTCCGGCGTTGCATTCGCGCGCGATGAAAGCTACGATGGCGCACGCGGTTTTTTCAGTGAAATCTGACGATCAACGAATCAAGAGAGGTCATTTGCGATGAAGTTTCCCGGTGGCATGAATATCCAACAGATGATGAAGCAAGCACAGGCGATGCAGGAGAAGATGGCGAAGGAGATGGAGGAGCTCACGGTTGACGCGACCTCCGGGGGCGGCGTGGTATCCGTCCAGATGAGCGGCAACAAAGAGATCCAGTCGCTTAAAATAGACCCGGAAGCCATTAAAGACGGCGACGTCGAGATGCTGCAGGATATGATCGTCGCGGCCATCAACGAGGCGAATCGCAAAGTTGATGAGGCGATGAAAGGCAAACTCGGCGGCATGCTTCCGCCCGGCCTGGGTAACCTCTTTTAGAGCGCTGGTCAGCGCGCGAGAACGACCACCCGTCCGCTTTTGTACTGAATACTGTCTGCTCACATCATGCTCGAATACGCGGAGCCCGTAACCCGTCTGATCGACGAATTCAAGCGTTTGCCCGGAATCGGACAAAAGTCCGCGCAGCGTCTCGCTTTTCACATCCTGCGGATGTCGGAAGGGGATGTCGAGCGCTTCGTCGCCGCACTCGAAGAGGTCAAGCGAAAGATCGTTTTTTGTTCGATCTGCAATAACCTGACGGACGTTGAGCCGTGCCGCTACTGCTCTTCAGCTTCGCGCGACCGCTCGCTGATGTGCATTGTCGAAGAGCCCTACAATCTCGTGGCGATCGAAAAAACGCGCAGTTATCACGGCCTTTACCATGTGCTGCATGGAAGCCTGTCGCCGATTCGCGGCATCAATCCGGATGACCTCCGGCTGGCCAACCTGCTGCCGCGGCTGAAGGCCGAAAACAACGATGGCATCGAAGTGCGCGAGGTGATTCTGGCGACCAACCCGAACACGGAAGGCGAAGCGACGGCCAGCTATATCAGCCGCCTGTTGAAACCCTTAGGGATGCGCGTCACGCGCATCGCGATGGGCATGCCGGTCGGCAGCGACCTCGAATACGTAGACGAAGTGACGATGGATAAGGCCCTCGCCAACCGTCACGAGATATAAATTTGGAGTCTGGAGTCAAAGGCAATGCTTGTTTTCGACTCCAGACTTTTAGACTCCGGACTTAAAACCGGACGTGCTCGATGGGCGCGTTCTCCTTGCAGTCCACACACACCTCATCATCGTCATACCATTTGGCCTCGAATTCCACGAGGGAAACGATCGGCACCCCATCGATATGATCGGGCGCGGAGGTGAACCGAACGATCGCGCCGCAGCCGATGACGTTCGCCCCGAGTTCTTCGCGCACCAGCGCGACCGTTTCCAGCAGCGCATCACCGGTGCGCGCGATGTCATCAACAATGACGCACGGATTGATCTCACCCTGATTGATATACTGGCGAAACATACGCCTGCCCTCTTCGCGCTCGGCCCAGTAGATCTGTTCGGCGTTTAAGGCTTCGCGCACGCCGAAAGCGACCGGGATTCCGCCGGAACTCGGGCTGACGATGGCGACCTTCGGCAGCACGCTCGAAATATCTTTTTCGATGCGGAATTTGCGCGAGAGCGCGACCGCCAGGACACGCGCCGTATCGTAGTAGCGGAAGGCGAGCGGCATCTGAAAGTAGTGCGGCGTGTGTCGGCCCGAGGGATAAACGAAATGGCCTTCACGGTAAGCCCCCGTGCGTTTCAGCATCTGCATTACCTGTTCGGCCGATGGAATGAGTTGGACCATTCTCCAGTCTCCTGCGGTTAGAAGATTAAGTTAAGAGCGTGAGGGGTAACAAATTAATAAGACGAACGAGACTCGCGTCCTCGTCGCTGACAGTCATCCGCCTTGCCTTATTACTGGTTTTCGCGCCCGACAGCATACCATTAGTCGTGCGGCTTCGCGTCATCGCGGAGAGCGCGCGCGATCAGCCGGCGTTGGTCCTTCGCCACTTCCGGTGGCAGCCGGTCAGGTTCGAACCAGGCGGCGCTTTCGATCTCCACGCTCTGCGGCTGCGCTCCCGCCCGGCGCGCGCGGCAGCGATAGATGATTTCGACCTGCTGGGGACGCCGGAAGGTGCGCGCAAAGGCGATCACCGCTTCGTCGAGCTCGACCCCGACCTCTTCGCATAATTCGCGCCGCATCCCCTCCTCCGGTTGCTCGCCCTTTTCCAGAAAACCTCCGGGAATCCCCCACCCGTGGCCCTGGCGAAAGACATGTTTAAGGAGGAGCACGCGCCCGCGCTCGTCCGTCACGACCGCCCCGGTCGTGACCGTGAAGCGCGGCTCGACGAGCCACACGCTCCAACGCCGCGCCCGCTTCGGCGCTCCGCGCCACAGCAACTCCAGCACCCTTTTTAACATGTGCCGCCTAGCTTACAACAAAAAGCGGCCCCTGATGAACGCTACCGGAGTAGTGAAATTTCCGATGGTTCATCGGTCAGCGTGCTTTCGCGAGTCAAGCTGCCCGCTTTGGTGATTGACGCGCTTCGACCTTTCTTCTTAAGATGCCAATCGAAGTTACAAGCAATCAAGCGCGCGCCGCCATCAAAATGGTTGTTCGCTTCCAGTTGCTACCTGAAAGAAGGGCCCGGGAAACCAGAATCATGCCAGCCGATGCCACCGAGACCACTGGGACAGCCGCGCCGCAGGCTCCTACCGAAGGCGCACCGCCGGCCGCGCCGGTGGCGAAAGACGCACCGACCGAACAGCAGCAATCGCAGCCCGGCGCTCCGAAGAGGTTTGCGCCCGGCCAGACCGTCTGTAATGAACGCAATGAGAAAGGCAAGCTGTGCAACGGCCATCTGAAGCAGACGCGCACGGGCGGCCAGGAATCCGGCATTCACCTGCGCGGCGACGATGTGCTTCACCAATGCCAGACGTGCGGCGCGCTCTACATCGGCCCACCGCTCGGCCACGTGCGTGATCCTGAAAAACAGGATCGCTTTGTGCAAAAGGAGCTAACCGCCATTCTTCAGGCGGCGGGCGGAACGCTACCCTTCTTCGGAAAAACACAGGCGACGGCCACCACCGCGACGACGGAACCGACTGCTTCCACGGCTGCCGCACCGATCGATGAGACGCCGGAGCAAAAGAAAGCGCGATTGATCGCTGAAGCCAAAGCGCGCAAAGCGGCCGCCACGGGCGCCGGAGAAGCCAAAGCTCCGTCCAGGCCGACTGCGGCGGGTGCGCCTCCAGCTGCTCCGACTTCCGGTACAGATTCATCGCCGTCCGCCGACGCGCATCGCCCGGCAGCCGAAGCACAGGCCGCTACCGGACAGGCGTCGGCTGTTCCCTTAAGCCCGGCGGCGGCCACCGCCTCTCCCGCCGCCGGCGTGGAGACGCCGGCCGAACTGTCGGTTGAAGCCTCGACCGAACTGACGCCCGGGGCACCGAAGGAGGCGACCGCCCGGACGGAGAATTCTTCTTCATCCGGCACTCAGCCGGTGGAAAAAAAGCCGGCATAAAACAGGCCCGGCGGTTTAATTATTCAATGAAAAGCGCGCGGAAAACGTCATCTTCCACGCGCTTTTATGTTTTAACCCCGGCCGCTGTCGTCGCTAGCTTTCGCGCACGACAAGTCCCTCATGGGCGAACCTCCAGCGGAGGACTTCGACGCCCTCCTCTTCAGCGAGCACCCGCTCGACCGATTCTCGGCGCCCCTCGGCACAGAGAATCGCGATGCAGCCGCCGCCGCCCGCGCCACAAATTTTGGCCGCTTCCGCGCCGTGCGTTAACGCCTTCGCGACGAGCTTGTCCATCTGCGGCGTCGTCACCCCCGGCGCGAGGCGTTTGCGATTGGGGTAGGCTTCGCGCATCGTTTTGCTGACGGCCCGCCAGTCGTCCTCCAGGAGCGCGGTACGCATCCGCAGCGCGGAATCGCGTATCCCGTCGAAGAGACTGAACAGCGTCGGGTCGCCGTCAATGTGAGTCTTGAATATTTCCCAGTTGTTCGTCCCCGACAGACGCGGCTCGCCCGTGTAGAAGACGGCGATCCGCTCTTCGAGCGCGGCGGCGTTCATTGCGAGCCCTTCGCGCACGATGCCATCGGGACGAAAGTGAATGGCGTTGGCGCCGCCGTGGAGCGCCGAGTAGTAGTCTTGAAATCCCGCCGGGACGCGGATCACGGTAGTCTCGATATTGGCGGCGATGGTCACGAACTTGTACTCGTCGTAGCGATTGCCGACGAGGCGGTTGAGCGCTCCGATGCAGGCGATGGCGAGCGCTGATGAGCCGCCGAGGCCGGCGCCCGCCGGGGCCGTACTTTCGGCGATGAGATGAAAGCCCGTCTCCGGCTTGAAGAAGTGAACCAGCTTGGCGATGAGTTCGAGACGCTTTTCCTGGATGAGGTTTTCGATATCGGCCAGGCGTGTCTCGAAAGAAAGATGGCGATCGCTCGATTCAAGCACGATGCGGTCATCTTGCAGCGTCTCGATGCGGCAGCGCGCCGAGAGCGAGATGGCGAAATTGACGGTGGCAGCCCCCGGATGAAATAAGTATAGCGGCCAGATGTCGATCGTGCC
>JANOGZ010001278.1:0-3477 GCA_031406255.1 Pyrinomonadaceae bacterium
TCACCGGCCGGCAAATTCAGTGTGTGAGGAATCGGCGGGTCGCGTTTTATTTCGACGCTGCGCCGCCCTGCAGGTCTCGGCGAATAAAGCGCACCAGATTGTCGATCTGTTCCTGGCTGAGCCGTTTTTTGAAAGCAGGCATGCCATCGCCGCCCTCGGCGATCTGCTCGGCGAGTTCTTTATCGCTATCTTTAACCACGTGACCCTCTCGCAGGTTCGGCACTTTCAGCTTCACGCCCTCGAGTTCGAACGGCCCCCCCTCCCCATTCTCCTTATGGCAACGGGCGCAGGCCTGGCTAAAGGTCGCGCGCGCGGCGGCGAGTTCGTCCGCTGGTGGCGGCGTGGTGGTCGGCGGCGTCATCGCCGGGGCGGCGGGCGAAGGCTGCGTAGTGACGCTGGCTGTCTGATTCGTGCTCGATGAAGTGCAGGCGATAAAAAGACCGAGAGCGAAAACCGTAAGCGCAAGCTTGATGAATTTCATCCGGCTGTTGTCCAGAGCGGCTGCGAAAGTTTTGTGCAAAGAGAGCGATCAGTATATAACATGCCTCTCCCGGCGGTTTCAATCTCGCCGCCTGTGGTCATTGCGGCGGCGCGCGCCACCCGGTTTTTTCGCGCAAGATGAATAACGGCTCCGGAAGAAACCCTATTATATTCTGGTGATACGCGCCAGTTCAGACACGAAAGGATGTCCGCCTGATGCGACGAAAAATCTTTGCCGCCGCTCTGCTCTGCGCCTGCCTGATAGTTTCGGCCAGCGCCCATGACCTCTTTCTGAAATTCGACACCTACTTTCTCCGCCCTTTTTCAAAGGCGAGCGTGCGCCTGATGAATGGCACCTTTCAGCGAAGCGATGGAGCGGTCGCGCGCGACCGCATGCAGGACGTCAGCCTCGTCACGTCTGCCGACGGCGTGTCGCCACCGCAGGCCGCCGCCTGGCATGACGAAGCGAAGACCACCGTCCTCGAAGTGCAGACCGGCGCGGCCGGCACCTACGTCCTCGGCGTTTCCACCAAACACCGCGAGATTGATCTTAAAGCGGCCGAGTTCAATCAGTATCTGGCGCACGATGGTATTCCCGATACGCTCGCCGCACGGAAAAAGGATGGCGAACTGGGCAAAAGCGTGCGCGAGCGCTACTCGAAGCACATCAGAGCAATTTTTCAGGTGGGCGATAAGCTGACAGAGGATTACAAGAAACCGCTCAATTACCCGGTCGAGATCATTCCGCAGCAGAATCCGTACAGCCTGCGCGCCGGGCAGACGATCAAGGTGCGATGCACGCTGGACGGCCAGCCCCTCGTCAATCAATTCGTCCTCGCCGGATGGGAGGCAAAACGCCGCTCACGCCCGGTCAACGCCCGCACCGATGCTGATGGCATCGCCCGTTTTAAACTGGTCGCCGCCGGAAAGTGGTATGTGAAGCTGATTCACATGCGGCCGCTTGCCGAGCCGGGGTTGAACTACGAATCGAAATGGGCGTCGCTCACATTCGAGATCAGGTAGCGCGCGACCGGCGTCAGAATCCCGCGTCAAAAAAGATGGCGGCGTAGAAAGCGACGCCGCGTCGGCGGCGTCAATCGGCAGACGGAGCGCGCGCGCCGATTCGGGTATCTGCCGGCCATATTTCCGATCAACCGAAGCGAGAGAGGAGCAGGTGATGGAAGAAGTCAGTGATGCGATCAAGGCCATCAATCAAAAGTTTATGGCTGCTGTCAAACGGGGCGATACGGCGGCCCTCGCCGCGCTGTACACGGGGGATGCGCGGCTGCTTCCGCCGAATCATCAGCCGGTGAGCGGCACGCAGGCCATTAAAGATTTCTGGGAGACCATCATCGCCATGGGAGTTAAAGAGGCGCGGCTGGAATCCGCCGAAGTAGAGACGCGCGGCGATATGGCTTACGAGATCGGCAGATACGTCCTGACGTTTCAGTTGCCGGGCGAGACGGCCATCACGGAGCTGGGTAAGTATGTCGTGGTCTGGAAGAACCAGAACGATACGTGGAAGCTTCACATCGACATCTGGAATTCCAGCGCTTCCGCCGCCGGCTGAGCGAGCGCGTCGAGACCTCTCAGTCTTTCGTGCACCAGTAAGCCCAGGCGATAAACACCGCCTGCAGCGGAAGACGAAGCAGCAACAGCAGCGAGTATAACGTGATGCCCTCGTTCTCAATGTTGTGGGTGGCCATATAAATGTTTGCGGGAAAGACAGCGATCAGCAACGCGATCAGCCCGAAACCGGCCGGGCGGCGCACCGCCGGGATAAGAATGCCGAAACCGCCCAGGATTTCAAAAACCCCGCTGATGTAAATCAGTTCCGCAGGATAGGGAAGATAGGGAGGCATGATCCTCATGTAAAAGGAGGGTCGGAGGAAGTGCATGACTCCGGCGAGGATAAAGAAGGTCGCCAGCAGTGCTCGCAACGGTCGTTGATAACGGTTCCAGTTCATGACCCGAATGTCCGGCGGTAAAAGTTCGGCAGGCAAGCCGCACCAATCGCCCTCCTCCCCTTAAACATGTTAGCATTGAAGCGGTACAGGCGCGGGTCGTCACTGACACCGCCGAGAGAGAGCGCTGGCGCGTAAATCGGAGTCTTGACCGACTCACGCTCGCTAACCCCCACCGTTTTCAGTTAACCTTTCGGTCGGCGGGGAGCAGGTGTGGCGGGCACTCCCGGCGCGGCCCGTCGAGAAACGGCTGCCAGCTCGGGCGCGCCTCCAGGATGAAACCGGATAAAGTCGTTAACAAGGCGAGGGTATTTCTATGGCGGCGATGCTGGTGGTTGATGATGAAGACGCGATCCGCGATACGCTCTACGAACTGTTTGCGGACGTGCATCTGTGCCACGTCGCAGCGACGGCCGAACAGGCTCTCGCTCATCTGGATACGCAAGTCTACGACGTGGTTCTGACGGATATCTCGTTGCCGGAGTCGAGCGGGTTGGAGATCATCGATTATGTCCGAAAGCGTCAACCGGACACGCCCGTGATCGTCATCTCGGTTGTGGATTACCAGCAGCATGCCGGCGATTTAATCAAAATGGGCGCGTACGACCACCTGCTCAAACCTTTTCGCCTGGAGGAGGTCGAGGAGAGCGTCGCGCGCGCGCTCGAACACCGCCGGAAACTCCTCGCGGAGCGGCAGCAGCCCGAGCGCTGAGACGGCCGCGCGCGCTTCAACCGGGTCCGAAATGCTTTTCGTAAGCGTTGAGCAGTCAGCGCTCAGCTTTCAGCTAACATAAAGAAGATCGCGCCGGCGCCCGTCGCTTCCCGGCACGCGCGCCATGAAAGATCAAGACCACACAGGACCGGCTGACCGCTGATGGCTGAACGATTACTGCTTTTCTTCGGGATGCGCTGGGGCCTCGGTCTGGCCCTTGCCAGTTTGAATCCGTTAGTGATAGAGTCACGCTCATATCGCATCATCCCCCAATGCGGAGAGGATGTGAAAAGCGACGGGCCGCATGCGCGAGCGCGCGGC
>JANOGZ010001282.1:0-4204 GCA_031406255.1 Pyrinomonadaceae bacterium
CCCACTCCTCACGAGAGACATTGGAGCGGACGTTTCGATACCAGGAGGTTCTCGGCACCAGCTCGATTGTCAACAACTCGCGCACCAAAAGAATACTCCTCTTTCCGACCAGCTCAGGCAGGAGGGCCGTAAACTCGGGCCCTGGCGAGACGCGACCGGCCGCCGTGCGTTTTAAGCGACGCGCCGCCTGGCGACCCTGTTATTTAAAAGCGACAGCACCTCCTGGTGCTGCGCCGGTGTCAGTTCTCCGAGGCGATCAACCACATATTTCTTCCTGAGCCACTCAACGAGATCATCCTCAGTCCTTCCCAGCAGCCGACACGCGGCAAGTATCTCGTCCTCAATACGATCAATTGCTTCGAGGCCCGCTCCCTCCGTCACTCTCGCTGAAGTCTGGTGGCTGCTCGAACTACCCTCCCCGGCTCTTCGCGATGGCTCCTCCTCAGAGAATGAAGCGGCCGGTGTGACGACGGCTGGGGCGTTGATCGCCATATCTTCGATATCCTGCGTGAAAAACTCTGAGGCATTGACGGCCAGCAGCGTCGCCGCGATCAACGCGCGTTTCTGACTCATCTTTTGAATGGTATTAACCTGATCGGCGATCTCCGCGTTGGGCACCCTTCCGACTTGCTGGCTTTCGATGACCGGGTCGCCGATGAGAAACTTCGCGCCGCACCCGCCCTTCTTTTTAAAACACAGCCAGCCGCCGCCGAACTGCTCTTTTCCTTTAATGATCGCGGCCTGTTTACATTCAGGGCAGAGTCGCTGCGCTTCGCGGTAGCGGTATTTCGTCTCGCGAGAGTTGCACGAAGCGTCCGCTTCGGCGATCAACAGTTCGCCGCGAAACAACTGGCAACGATACATGTAATAAAAGAAAGGCTCGTCGTCATGATCTTCGCCCGTCCAGTCTTCGATCCGCTGGACGAGCTGAAAACGCGTGCTCAAACCGAAGAAGGTGGTGAGTTTCTCCGCCCCGGGCTTCAGCAGCGTCAGCTTATCGGTGCCGGGAATCATGCCGTAGTCAATATCACGCCTGAGGACGCGGCTGACAAACTCGATGATGGTATTGTAACGCTCGACGGCCAGCTCGATGGACATCGCCGGCATGAACTGCGAGCGCTCGACGAGCGCGAGCGACGCTTCTCGCAACTCCTGTATCGGGTCTTCACTCATATGCTCTTGGCGCGGGCGACGGCTGCCGTGCCGTCATGCACGGTTGAAGTTTCATGAAAAGAGGATTCGGACTCGAAAGCGGCGACCAGCGTAATGCGCTCTCCGCCACACGAGCAGGGCGGGTCATCCTGCACCAGCGCCCCGTCAACAAACAGCGTGAAGGCATGCGCGCAGACCGGGCGCTGATCCGTCGAGAGACGCTCCAGCCGCTTTATTCTCAGTCTCTTATTCATTCAAGTCCGTCGACCCCCCGTGGGCTTAAAACGGGATGGCGTCATCATCAAGATCTTCAGCCGGAGCAGCAGCCGTTGCCGCTGTCGACCGCGGCGCGAGTCGCCCGCCGGCTGTCGCGCGCGTCGAGCCATCGTTGGCGTGGGGCTGTTCAGCAAACTGCCGCACCGGGATGCCCTCGCGCTGCTCCATTCCACTACCGCTATCAATGAACTGGATGTCGCTCGCGTTGATCTCCAGCGTGTAGCGAGGCTTGCCTTCCTTGTCCGTCCACTCTTCAATACGAAGTCGGCCTTCGACGTAAACGCCACGGCCCTTCGTCAGATACTTGGAGGCCGTCTCCGCCTGTTTGCCCCAGGCGGTCACCCTGAACCAGGTAGTTATATCCTGCTGCTCGCCGGTGTTGTTTTTGCGGCGCTCATTGCTGGCAATGCTAAATGTGCAGACAGGAGTGCCCTGCGGCGTGTAACGCATTTCGGGATCGCGCCCGAGATTTCCCACGACAATGATCTTATTGAACGACATGGCTTCCCACCTCCGTAGACTCTCTGGTCTTGAATTCATCCGACAGCCTTCATCACGCTATCTGAATGCGAATCCTGTTGCAAACGTGGAACATCGTATCACACATAGAAAGGCGTGTATATGCTCCTGAAGATAATGATGAAAATTTCCCGAGCATATGGCGGTCGGTGGGATGGATTAAGCTCTCAGGTGGTCGGAAAACTCACCGTCGCCCTCATTTGAGGCGGCTCACGGCCCGCGCGAGATCAACGCGCGGGCGCGTACTGATCAAGCTGTGCAGCAGCGAACCTAAAGCGCGTATGCACTCTCCCTGCCCGGGCGGTTGCCCGAATCGTCTTCGTTTTGACGGAGAGGTATGTGAACGCAAGAAATATAAATATAAGACCGCGGACAAGGAGGACAAGATGAGTAAAGTTTTCAGGTGCGAAGCATGCCGCAAATCAAGCGACAGTTTGCATATGCGCGACGCCGACGGCAAGTGGGTCTGCGCGCACTGTATCCCGGATCGCGAGCTCGATGCCTGCCCGGGCCTGCGAGAGCGCCTCGGGCTCAAGTCCGCACGCGCGTCTCGACGAAAAGCGGCGTGAGAGTTAAGCTCGTTTCACGCCACTATCTCGCCAGGCTGCTCGATTACTCGGGGAAGAAACTTCACGGGCCAGATTTTATTCCGTGCTTTACTCCAGGACACAAAGGGACATCGGAAGATGTCGTCGTGGGACGGTTTGAAAGATAGCCGAAACAGCGCCGCCCGCCACTGCGAGCGGGTCGCGCCTTGTGGCCAAGCGGAGATTTTAGCGCCGCTCCTGTGCCCGTATGAGTAACAGAAGTATTTACGCTCTGACCCCGGGCCGCTAAGGATCCGGCCGTGGCGTCGCTGATCCAGGCGCGCTCACGAGAACCTGACTCCTCCGGCGTTGACCGCGTACAGAATGATTAACAATATCGCCACCCCGATCCCGACCCCGATGGCGATCTTCGCCCCCGTCGACAGATTATTCCCTCTGGCCTGTGTAACGCTCGGGTAGGCGACCGTCGTGGCCATGCCCGTGTTCAGGTCGGACAAGACGAAAGAATCTTCCCCGGCTTCGCTGATAAAGCCAGCCAATTTTCTTTTGTCTTTTAGCTTCACCACGATCCGGGCATCCCGGCCCACGCCCAGCCTGGCGATACTTTGTTTCACCTTCTCGGCGCGCTGGGCCTCCTTTTCCGCTTTCGATTTGGCCGACACATGCAGCGGTGCCAGATAAATCAACAAGAGCGCGAGCAGTGACGCTAAAATCTTTTTGTACATCCTGGCCCTCCTACCGTTGACGATGTGTCGCCACCCTACTCTTGTATTTAATGGCGCGCAAGAGGATAAGGCGCCGAATTTGATTGCGCTCCTCCCACCCCGCATCCGCATCTTCCAGGCTTCGCGGCGAGATTTCAGAACCCACCAATGAAGATGTCGTTCCGGCGGGCGGTCGTAGTTCAGTCCAATGTAGAATTCATGTTGAATTGCCATCCAGAATTTTCGTGGTCGCAAACGCCGACCGCTTCAGCCGGAGCGATCAACTGACGCTACTACTAACGCTCAGCGTACGGATGCGGTCCGACTCGAATATGTTCACGCCGGGCGGATCCTTCTTCGCGATGTTGATCATCGCCTGTGCGACGGCGCGCGCACTGATGGGACGATATTTTCCGAAGGGGCCGGCCAGCAGAAAGGAAAGGGGTGCGCTCAGCCGCTCCGCGATTCGTTCGCCGAGCCTGAATTCTTCACGCTTGCCCAGCAGGAGCGAGGGACGGAAAATCTGTACGCCTTTAAACGGGAGCTTGGTGACGGCCTCCTCGAGTTCGCCTTTGACGCGGCTATAAAAGACGCTCGATCCGGCGTCAGCGCCGAGAGATGAGACGAGAAGCAACTGTTCTGTCCCGTTTCGCGCGGCGATACTGGCCAGCTCGTACGGATAAGTGAAATCGGTTTCGTAGAATTTTTCTTTCGAACCCGCCTTTTTGAGCGTCGTGCCGAGACAGCAAAAGACATCCTTCGCTCGCACCAGGTGTGCGAATTCCGGCGCGCGTTCGAAAGCGATCACGTGCTGCTCAAGCTTTGCCTCCCGGCGCGGCACAACCCTTCTTCCAAGCGTGATGACTTTACTATAAGAATCATCGCCCAACAGAAGATCAAGACAATGCCCGCCGACAAGCCCCGTCGCTCCAAGCACCAGCGCGTCTCGCATGGTCATGATTATCTACCAGAGCCGAGCAATTCGTCGAAAGCTCGAGCGGAAAG
>JANOGZ010001312.1:0-1628 GCA_031406255.1 Pyrinomonadaceae bacterium
AAACCACCTACCAATTTGAGTGTTTTGAAGGAGATACTTTATAGCGGTTCTCATTCGGATGCGACCAAACCGAATTGGCAGACTATCAGCTTACTCGGAACAATCTTGAACCCAGTCTATACAGGTGGCAGTCGCACTCACGTGAGAACCGCTATAGGGCGCCCAATTCTGGCTTATAATGTTGCGGTTTCAATTAGGCGGTTAAAGTGGTCGATGGCGCTGGAAAGGAAGATGATGTAGTGCCCCGGGATGAAGATGCGTTCGCCCGGCGGGCGGAATTTCTTGCGGTTGATGACCTTTTTAACTTCCGGAGCGAGCCGCACGATGAAATCTTCGGACGTACTTCGAGCACGCAGGTATGGGTCGATTGATTTGCCAATTTCGGTGTCGCTATTGACGAAGTCGCGAATCATCATCAACTTACCGATGATCCAGTTCCAGATATGTCGCCGGTGTCGCATGATTTAGGTTCTCCTTTCACGAAATCAAAAAATCAAAAAATCGACGCAAATCCAGCCCACATCCGCAGACGCGGGGTCATCCTTCGGGTGCCCGCGCTCGATGACATCGATCTCGGCCCACCGGCCGCCCGGATCGAGCACTTCGCTTCAATGGAGCCACGTTCGTGAGAACGTGGAAACTTCCAGAGGGCCGGGATAGGGGGCAGGTCAGCTTCATCTTCGAGGTAATGGATGAGCTGGACGAGGGGGCGCTCGTCGTGCTTGTAGGCCGTCAGGGCCGAGGGTGCTCTCTGGTGATCACGTACGCCCTGTCAAAACCTTTCCGCGGCGCTTGGCAGTTGAGTTGGAAGGAACTGACCGGGAAGTGCCTGGCCACTCGGTCCTCCAGCCCGCGACCCACGGCCACGGACGATTATTGCCGGCTGGCGCTCATCCGCCGTGCGGCACAGGGCGTTGACGTCTTGCTCGGTTCGGCCGTCAACCAACGTGAGATCTGATTACCCCTGTCATGCGTCTTCAATCAAAACCTTCGGGCTAGCTGTGCGCAGAGAGCTAGAAGGCATCTACTCAGTCCCTGACGAGCGGGCTCTTGACGCCTTGACCACCGCGGTTCAAGACATGCGTGTAAATCATGGTCGTCGACACGTCCGAGTGCCCCAGCAATTCCTGTATCGTGCGGATGTCGTAACCCGCCTCCAACAGATGCGTCGCGAAGCTATGCCTGAGCGTGTGACAGCTACCTGGCTTCTCAACCCCGGCTGCTCTGATCGCCACCCGCACAGCCTTCTGCAGGGCTGTCTCCGCGACGTGGTGGCGCCGCTCCTGCCCGGTACGTGGGTCGAGCGAACGCTTCGAGGCAGGAAATACGTACTGCCAGCCCCATTCGCGGTCGGCGTTCGGGTACTTCCTTGCCAATGCGTAAGGAAGGTACACGTGACCGTACCCTTCACGTACATCCATCTCGTGGAGCGCTCTCGTTCGCTCCAACTGCCTTTGTAGCGGCTCAACCAGAGTGGAAGCCAGCACCGTGACGCGGTCCTTTTCGCCCTTCCCCTCCCGCACGATAATCTGCGACTGCGCGAGGTCGATGTCTTTGACCCTGAGGCGTTCCTTTGGGGTAAACCCTGGAGGGTATTTCGGATTTTTCGACCCTGAAACGGGAGACCA
>JANOGZ010001316.1:0-12259 GCA_031406255.1 Pyrinomonadaceae bacterium
ATCATTCGAGTTGGAATAATCATTATGCTCATTGTTGCGTTTCACAAGCTTTTTAAGATTGAACTTGCGTCTTTTTAAAATCACCCATTTCGCAAAAGTTGAAAATATAAAGGAGTTCGATAGATGGAATTTAGTATCAGCAAGCAAGCTCTGCAAAAAGAACTCGGGTTTGTGCAGGGCACGGTCGAGAAGAAAAACACCATTCCCGTTTTATCAAACATCCTGATTGAGTCCGTCGGCGAAAATACGATTCGCTTCATCGGCACAGACCTCGACGTCACGCTTCGCTGTGAGACGGAAGCGGAGATCAGCACGCCGGGCTCGATGTGCGTCGGCGCGCGCAAGTTGTTTGAGATCGCGCGCGTTTTGCCGGATGCGACGGTTAATTTCCGAAAAGAAGAGAATAACTGGGCGACGGTGAAATGTGAGCGGGCAAACTTCCGCATCGCCGGCGTCGACCGCGAAAGCTTTCCGGAAGTTCCCCTCTTTCGCTCCGCACCGGTGAAGTTTCCCGCCAGCATTTTCAAAACCTTCATTGATCGCACGATCTTCGCCATTACACTCGAGGAATCGCGCTATACGCTGTCGGGCGCGAAATTCATGCTCAACAAAACGGGGGCGCGAATGGTCGCCACGGATGGCCACCGCCTGGCCTATATCGAGCGCCAGGATTTGGCGAAGAATGCGCCCAAAGAGGGCCTGGAGGCGCTCATCCCGCGCAAGACGCTGGCCGAATTGACGCGACTGACTTCCTCCTATGAGGGCGAGATCGGTCTCGGGGCGGACGAAAACCATATCTATTTTGAGGTCGGCCCGCGCCTGCTGATCTCCCGCATGCTCGCCGGCCAATTTCCGAATTATGAAATGGTGATGCCCAAGAATAACGACAAGTCGGCCGTCTTTGACTCGGCGGCGCTCGGTCAGGCAATACGCCGCGTGGCGCTGATGGCCGATGATCGTTCACATGCGATCCGTTTTCATCTGGCGGCAGACAACCTGCAGATCAGTTCGCAGACGGCCGAGGAGGGCGAGGCGCGCGAAACGGTGGCCACCGAATACTCCGGCGACGAAACGGAGATTGGTTTCAACGCCGCTTATCTGCAAGACTTTCTTAACGTCGTCAATGATGGTTCGATTGCCTTCGAGTTTAAAGACGGAAATTCGCAAGCGCAGCTCAGGCCCACCTCTGATACGGATTACGATTACAGGTACGTGATCATGCCGATGCGTCTCTGAAGCGAAGCATTTCACGGTGTGCAAAAGGCCTGTTCGCGCGGGCCCTCATCACTCTCTTTCGCGGGCAGCATGTGTTAAAATCCCTCACATGCTGCTCGAATCCCTTGAGGCCCACAATTTCAGGAATTTGAGCGGCAAAGTATCGTGGGGGGCCGGCCTCAATATCATCCACGGTGATAACGGGCAGGGCAAAACGAACTGGCTCGAAGCAATCTACCTTCTCGCCACGACCAAATCCTTTCGCACACAGCGCCCGCAGGAAGCGATCAAATTCGATGAGAGTCTAGCCGTTGTTCGCGGACGCGTCGCGCGCAGCCGCGAGGTGCAGCGCGATTTACAGGTCACACTTCAGGGCACCACGAAAATGCTCTCCGTCAACGGTAAGCGCGAGGCTGTCACGCGCTATCTCGGCCAACTCCACACGGTTGCTTTCACGGCCGATGAGCTTGCCGTAGTGCGAGGCGGTCCCGACGCGCGCCGCAAGTTTTTAGATCGTGGCAGCGTTTCCTTACATCACGCCTACGTTCAGACCCTGGCTGATTATAATCGCGTCATCAAGCAAAAGAATCGGCTGCTCCAGGACGCCTCCGAGGCGGAAATGAGCCAGGAAGAGGCGGGCGCGCTGATCGAGCCCTGGAACGAACAACTCATCAGTCTGAGCGCCGTTATTCACCGCGCGCGCAATGATTACGTCGAGCGCTTGCGCGATGCCCTTGAGAGGCGTCTGTTCGATCGTGAAGAAATCACCATCCGCTATGCCTCGGCACTCGAAGGGAAGGGCGATTTAACCGACTACGAAACGCTCATCGCCGAGCGTTTGCGACTTCGTCTGCCGGCCGAAATCGCCTCCGGCTATGCCCTCATCGGTCCGCACCGGGACGACCTGGAGATACTGTTTGACGGGCGGGACATACGCCTTTTCGGAAGTTCCGGTCAACAGCGTAGCGCATTGATAATACTTGACTTAGCAGCGATATCGGTGTACCATTCATGGCACGCTGAGTATCCGCTTTTCCTGATGGATGATGTGGATGCGGAGCTTGACCGAAAGCGCATCAATCACTTGCTCGAATACCTCGAGGGTCGCACTCAAACCTTTGTCACGACCTCCAAAGAAGGTCTCGTCAAAGAGTTTGCCGCACGTGCCAGTGTCCATGAAGTAATGGATGGCGTCGCGACCGGGAACATCGCCCTGCCGATAGGTATGGCTTCGACGGTCGCCACGAGCACTGAGGGCATCTAACAGACGAATCGGCCGAGCGCTCAGGACGCGCGAATTTGGTCAGCGTAGGAAACCCATTATGAGCAGCACGAATGAAGAGGAGAGCAGTTTGGCAACCGCAACTTTATCGAAGAAGAAAACCAATACTTACGATTCAAGTTCGATTACGGTCCTCGAAGGGCGCGACGCCGTACGCAAACGCCCCGCCATGTATATCGGTTCGACCGGCGACTTAGGGCTCCACCACCTGGTCTATGAGGTCGTGGACAATTCGATTGATGAAGCGCTCGCCGGATTCTGCGATACGGTTGAAGTGACGATTCATCTGGATAATTCGATCACGGTGATAGATAACGGCCGCGGCATCCCCGTCGATTATCACAAGCAGGAACGCAAATCCGCCGCCGAAGTCGTGATGACAAAGCTTCACGCCGGCGGAAAGTTCGACACAAACGCTTATAAAGTTTCGGGTGGTCTGCACGGCGTCGGTGTCTCGGTCGTCAATTTTCTTTCCGAAACGCTTCGTCTGGAGATCTGGAGGGATGGGACGACGTACGAGCAGGAGTACAAGCGCGGTATTCCCGCCACAAAGCTTGAAGCGACGGGTAAGACGCGCAAGCGCGGCACGAAGATCACCTTCAAACCCGACACGGAAATCTTTGATGTCACGGAATTCAGCTTCGATAAGCTGTCGGAGAGGTTGCGCGAAAAAGCGTTTCTCAATAAAGGCATACGCATCACCATTAAGGATGAGCGCGAGGAGCCCGAACGCTCGCATGAATTTTACTATCGTGGCGGTATCGCCGAGTTTGTCAAGCATCTCAACAAAAATAAGGGTGTGCTGCACGATAAGCCGATTTACTTCGAGCGGGTCGCCGATGCGCTTTCGATAGAGGTGGCGATCCAGTACAACGACGGATACGACGAAAAAGTCTATTCCTTCGCCAACAACATCAATACGGTGGATGGGGGCACTCATCTCTCCGGCTTCCGTTCGGCCTTTACACGCACGATCAATACCTATGCGCAATCGTCGGGTCTGGCTAAAAACTTCAAAAGCTCCCTGACCGGCGATGATGTTCGTGAAGGACTGGTCGCGGTCATCTCTGTCAAACTGCCGCAACCGCAGTTTGAAGGGCAGACCAAGGGCAAACTCAACTCCGACGTGAAGGGCGCCGTCGAATCGTTCCTGAATGAACGCTTGACGGAGTTTTTCGAGCAGAATCCGACGGTCGCCCGCAAAGTGGTCGGTAAAGCGATTGACGCGGCACGCGCGCGTGAGGCCGCGCGCAAGGCGCGGGAAATCGTTCGGAAGGGCGTGATGGGTTCGACGATGCTGCCCGGTAAACTCGCCGATTGCCAGGAGCGTGATCCGGCTTTATGTGAACTTTACATTGTAGAAGGAGATTCCGCCGGCGGCAGCGCCAAACAGGGGCGAGATCGAAAAAATCAGGCGGTACTACCTTTAAAAGGTAAAATCCTGAATGTCGAGAAGGCTCGCTTCGACAAGATGCTCAGCCACAGCGAGATCAAAGCGCTCATCACCGCGCTCGGGACAGGCATCGGAAACGATGATTTCGATGTTAGTAAGCTACGCTATCACAAGATCATTTTTATGACGGATGCCGATGTCGATGGTTCTCACATTCGGACGCTGCTGCTCACCTTTTTCTATCGCCAAATGCCCGAATTGGTTGAATCGGGACATGTCTATATCGCACAGCCGCCATTGTTTAAGGTAAAACGAGGGAAGCGGGAAGAATACATTAAAGACGAAAGATCGATGGTGCGTTACCTCATGCGACAGGCGACGAACGATGTGAAAGTCACCTGCTTGGGAGCACAGATCGCGGTTGAAGGGCGCGAACTGGCGAGTTCTCTGGAGCAGATGGTCGAATTCAGGCGGTATTACGAAAAAGCTGTGCGGCGCCTGGGTAGTGACGAACGCTTGCTCCAGACGCTTCTCGAAGCTTTCGGCGGCCGCGGGGGAGTTTTGCGGCGAGATCAGAATACGACGTTCCGCAGCGTGTTTCAAAATGAAGCCGGTGAGCAGATGGCTCATATTGAGGGCCTGCTGGCCAAAGCGGGCTATCGGACAGACCTCACGATGGACGAAGAGCATGGCTTATGGGAGATCGAGACGACGGCGGCAAGCGGCGTGGGCGTCACGGTTGATTGGGATTTAGCGAGCCACGTCGAGTTTCAGAAGGCCGCGGAGCTATACAAGTTGTTAGAAGATCGCCTCGCGCCACCTTTCGTTCTCGGAGAAAACGGATCAAGCGAGCAGATCGAGACGCGCGACGCGTTGCTTGATCGCGTGCTGGCGGTTGCCAAGAAAGATTTAACGATTCAGCGTTACAAGGGTCTCGGTGAGATGAATCCCGAACAACTTTGGGAAACAACCATGAACCCGGAGAAACGCACGCTACTCCAGGTCAAAATAGATGATGCCGTCGAGACAGACCAGATTTTTACGGTGCTGATGGGCGATGCGGTCGAACCGCGGCGCCGCTTCATAGAAGATAACGCCCTTGATGTCAAGAACTTAGATATTTAAAGGGCGTGTCCGCGAAAAACCCCTGAAGAGACTATTTGACACACTAAGCAAGCCCGTATAGAATATACATCCTTTCCTCCTGTGGATCTTGCCCGCTGCATGCTTCTCGCGTATGCAGCGGATTTTTTGTTAGACGAGTGTGTTAGGAAAGCAAAGGGTTGACCCACGGCTCTCCAACTTTCTGGACTACAAAACAGTATCAGTGCTGGTCAGGGCGTGATGGCTCACGGAAACGGCGCACATGAAAGCGGTACAGCCAAAGCGCCGCGCCGGGCTCGATTCCGGCTTTGCGCGCGGCGATCTCCACTTGCTGGCGGGCCGTCTCAACGCCTTCAATATCTGGTAAGAGTAATCCTCGACGGGTTCTCTCCTCATCTTCGACGATGACACCATACCGGGCCGGGTCTAATTCTTCAAAACGGGTCGCCTCCGGTTCGGATAAGACGTCGACCGAATAATAGAGCAGGGACAGTTCCGCCGGAGCGACCGGCGGAAAACGCGGATCACGTGTCGCGGCGCTGATCGCGTTGGCAACCAATTCTTCGGCGAGCATCGGCCGGGTAGGTTCGATGGTGCCGATGCAGCCGCGCAACTCTCCACGATCCGTTTTTATAGATACAAAGCAGGCGGCTTGTTGTTGCAAGAGTGAGGGTAACGAGGCGGGCGTGACTTCGATGATCCGTCGCTCAAGAACGAAAGCTTCAACGGCACGCCGCGCCAGGATTGGCAACTCTTCGCCGCCCTGTAGCGTGTCTGATGATGTCGCTGGATCGCTGGCCATTTGAGTTTGATCGCTGAGAGGCTGTTCTCTGTATCATACCCGCGATCGATAGGCTCACTGTCACGTGCGCACAAGCTGGGCAACCATATAACCGACGCCGAAGGGTGCTTCGTAATGCAAAACTTCGCAATCGGGTGGGAGTTCCTGAATAGCTCCAAAAGCGACGAGCATTGAGCGATAACCACACTCGCCGGCCATCCTTCGAAGATTTGGATCGATCTGGATGATGCGTTCAGGTGTACAAGCTCTGATGGAAGCGACGACCTCTTCGTCGAAAAAATGGGCTTCGGGGTTATACCCGGCAGGGGCTTCCGGCTTGAGTCGGTGACTTAAATCTCCGCTGGCGACGAGCGCGACACGGCGCTCGACCGAATCTACTGCGCGCTTGATGCACGCGCCGAAGCGCACGTGATCTTCATTCGAGAGAAAACTATAGCCAAGGGCAACGACGCGGCCGCGCCAGCCATAACGCTGAAGAAAATAGAGCGGTACTGCCGTCCCATGATCTAACGCTGTGCCTTCGATGGCGACCAGAGTGAAACCGCCGCTCGCCGCCGCGTCCGCAATGGCAGTTAAAAGTTGCATGTCGAGTGGCGCGGCGACCGTTGCCTGAGGCGCGCGGAAGTTGGCAAAATCTCCGCGCAAGTGTTGATCGCTGTAGGCGACGAAGGCGCGCGCTTCGAGCGGCGCATGCGGGGAGATGAGCACCACCGTCTCTGCCCGACTGGCGATGATACGCTCGGTCAGATCACGCATCGCGTCGATTGAGCCGCGCACTTCTTCCGCTGCTTCACCGCCCACTTCCGGAACCATGATCGGCGGATGAGGTGCGATACCAGCAAAGACTATGAAACTGGCTTCCATTTTTCGAGCGTAACCTGCATCATTGACACGCAGATTCTACGCGCTATTTTTTAAAATCGAAACCGGGGGCAGGAAGTGCTTCGCTGCCACACATCTGCTGTCTGAATATACGCCAAACTTAAAAGTGGATGGAGAGAATTCTAGCACGTTATTAACGTAGGTTCGCAATCTTAAATCGCAACGTACACAGGAGACGATTTCAAAGAGTGCGGGCAAGTTGAGGGCGCGAACGCGAGGGGAAAAGTTAGACGGGATGTCCAGCGAGCAAACCTATGATGTCCTGATAGTGGGCGCGGGCCCGGCCGGATCGTTCGCGGCCGAACGACTGGCGCGGCAAGGAGTGCGCGTCGCGCTCTTCGACGGAAGACCTCCACAGGAAGCGAAAGCGTGCGGAGGCGGCGTCACATCTAAAGCGCTCAAGGCCTGGCCCTGCCTTCTGGAAGCGACGGGACGCACGATTGATACGGTAGAAATGTACTCGCCTGCGGGAAAGCGCGTGCGCCTGAAACTCGCCGAGCCTTTCGCCATCTACTCACGCCGCACGCTTGATTCCTACTTGCGTGAACGCGCGCGCAACGCCGGCGCAGACATTATTACCACACGCGTTTTCGCGTCCCCGCGAGCGGATGAAAACCGACTCTGGTCAGTTACCACCAGGGGAGGCAAGCAGGAATGGTGGCGGGGTCGTATGATCGTCGCTGCTGACGGCGCGAACAGCCCGATCGCGCGTCGCCTCGCGGGTGCGCTGCCGAATTCGGAGATGGAAGTGGCTTTCGGTTATCGCACGCCGCTGCCGAAATCTTCTGACAACACGCCGACGGTCGTCGCCTTTCTTCCCGGTTGGGCGGGTTATGCGTGGGCTTTTCCGCGGCTGGATCACATCTCCTTCGGTATCGCGACGTCACAGGACGCTTTTGATCATCGCCGGCTTGATCACATCCTCTGGAAATTCATGGTCGGCTACTACCGCACACGCGCCGATGAGAATGCTTCGCTCTGGTCACGACAGGCGGAACCGGGAAATGAAAACCGCGAGCGAGAGATCGAAGAAAAACTCAGGCAGACCGCCGATCGTTATGCGGCGCGGATTCCGGGGCTGACGCCGGAAACCTTAAGCGCGCGCCGTGCGGGGAGCGATCACTGGGCGCTGCTCGGCGATGCCGCCGGTTTCGCCGATCCGGTGACGGGTGAAGGAATATATTATGCGCTGCGCTCGGCAGAGCTTTTCGCTGAAGCCTATCTGGGAGGCTGCCCGGCGCAGTACGAGGATTTGTGGCGCGCGGATTTCGGGCGCGAATTGCTGCGTGCCGCGCAGATGCGCAGACGCTTCTACGGTAAATTCTGGGGAGCGCCTTTCACCGACAGGATGATTGATTTGGCGCGCGCGCACTTTGGCATCCGACGCACGCTCTGTGAATTGGTCGCCGGAGACCAGGGTTATACGGACCTTAAGCGGAGGCTGGCGTGGCGTGCGCTGTGGCCTCTTTAGAAACTCGGCAGCTTAATGGCGATCGCGCTCTGCCAATCTGATAAGCCCGGTAAGCATGCCATCAACGGATCGGGGCGTGCTTTCGAGACTCAGTGCACGATCTTATCTTCAGGCCCGTAAAGCATGCTTCGCGCTTTGGCGAGCGCCAGCGCGTTGTCCAGCACGGTGTGGAGCGAATCAAGAATCTGGCGGCGCGAATGAGGCCCGCTTCCTTTGGCCAGCGCTGACAAAAGTTTTGGCACTTCGCGCACGCCCTGGACGACGTAGAGAGCAATCCTCTGCGCTTCCAGCATGTCGCAGCCTTCACCGACGAGCGCTTCGATCAGGTTATGGCGGACCTCCTCAAACATATCAAATTCGATGCTGGTGTCTTCTACCATCGCTGTGAAACTCCTCGGATAATACTGGGATAAGCGGTGGCGCTTCGCGGCCGGCGGCGCTCGCTTCATACCTGCTGAATACGTTAGCTGGATCGTATCTTCTCTTCGTTTTCAGCAGGCTGTGTATACGGCGCGAGGCGGCGTCTGAGTTCTTCCGGAACAGGTACGGTTTCGAATGTCTGACGGCGAACCGCGACGAGCACAAAGTGGGCTTCAGCGACCAGTCTCTCTTCGCCCTTCCGCCGCACTTCAAAGTTGAGTCGGAGGGATTTTGTGCCGATGCGTCCAACATAAACGGACACTTCCAGCAGGTCGTCTAATTGAGCGGCGTGGCGGAAGTCGCATTCAAGATGCGCGCGCGGCAACCACACGTCTAACTGGTCGAACATCACCCCGTAGGGCAGCCCGACGGCGCGAAACAACTCCGTCTCGGCGAATTCGAAGAAGCGTATATACGCGCCATAGAAGATAATGCGCGCGGCGTCCACATCGCCCCAGCGGACGCGCTCCTCAATGCGATACTTCCAGGCTTCGTTCATCTCTTCCGACTCTTTTACGGTTCAAGTGTATTCAGGAAATCCGTCAACGCGTAATTGAATTCCGCCGGTCGCTCGATATTGGAAAGATGGCCGGCCCCTTCGATCACGTGCATGTGCGAGTTGCTAATCGCGCGATGCATGGTCTCGGCTTCACCGGGCGGGGTCAGCGAATCTTCACGTCCGACGAGAATAAGCGTCGGCACGACTATTCCCGGCAGAAGCGCGGTGTGATCTTTTCTGAGAGCCATGCCACGCAGTGCCGCCGCCGCTCCTTCGGGCTTCGTCGCCATAATCATTTTACGCACGCGCGCCGCTTTCTCAGGCTGCTCGGCAAGCGTCTGCGGGGCGAGGGCCTTTGATAAGATCGCGTCGGCGATGGGGCTCATGCCTTCCTTCAGTGCGCGGGTCGCCATTTCTTCGCGAGCGCGCCGCGCTTCAGGGTTATCAGGACCGGGTCGCGTATCAGCGAGAATGAGCGCGCGAACGCGCTCTCGGAAAAGATGATAAAAGGCAAACGCGACATAGCCACCCATCGAAAGTCCGCCGACCACCGCCCGCTCGATGTTCAATTCATCCATCAAGGCCGCGACATCCTGCGCCATCTCCTCCATGAGCGCCGGTCCGGGGGGCGTCGTCGCGCCGTGCCCGCGCAGGTCGGGCGCAATCACGCGCCATTTAGCGCCTAAAACCGCCACTTGCTCGTCCCACATCGAATGATTGAGGGGATAGCCATGAAGCAACATGATGGGAGCGCCCCGACCCGTATCCGTGTAAACAATCTCGATCCCGCGCACCTGCACACTCTTCATCTTTCGCGCACCTCGATGACAACAAGTAGAGCGACTAACTCAAAATCATAACTTCCCCGGAAGTTGAACCCTCGCTTCGTGATTAAGCGCTACTGCATGCGTAAATAACACGCCCTCTCCATGGCGGTCAAACGTGTGACGCGTAACGCGCATCTAAAACTCACGTCGCCAGGCAAGACGGCCAGGCACACGCGGTGCCCGGCATCGACTTTAGACAAACAGGTGACGATCTACAGGGGGGAATCAGAAATTGGTCGTCAAGAAGAATCAGAGCAAAAGGTCAGCCTTTTCACCCGCCGAGCAGCGCGCCGCGCGTTCGCAGCGGATCGCGGTCAGTGAAGCGGATCCTTATGGCTGGATGGCTCATTCAGAGTCTGATCAAAAACAAAGCTATCACCTGTTTCGTGATCCGGAATCGAAACGCCTTGTCTGCACGTGCGCGGATTTTATTTATCGTGGAGATGACGATCCGACTTATGAATGCAAGCACGTCTCGGCGGTGCTCAAATACATCGCGCGTTGCTATCTCAAAAAGGAGTATGATCCACAACGTCAGCACGAGCGCGCGTCACTTGAAATGGGGATCTCACCGCGCGAAGAGGTCTGGTAGGCTCAGCGCTAAACTCTTTCAGCATGAAGCGTTCCTCTCTGAGGAGATACCGGGCCGGCGCGACACGGAGCGAGAAAAGGGTTTTTCTTGAATACTCTCGCGCCGCGTACACCCCTCACGAAGCCGACTTTCGGTTTCGCCCCTTGCTAACCCATCCTTTTGCGCGCCGCTAATCCTCGTTCCTATCTGGAATTGAGGGTCTCAATATAGACACGTTCCGTCGCCTCAACCATGCGTCCAAGATTGAACCGCGCGCGCGCATCGGCGCGGGCGCGGGCGCCGGTGCGGCCTCGCTCGGAAGCGTCGGCAAGAAGGTCGCTGATAGCGGTGGCCAGCGCTTCCACATCGCCGACTGGCACAAGCCTTCCCGTGACGGGATCATCGATTATTTCGCGGGCGCCGTCGGTGGCCGTCGCGATGACTGCCGCGCCGCACATCATCGCTTCGACAATCGCCAGGCCAAACGCTTCGCTGCGAGAAGGGGAAACGAACACGTCCAGCGACGAGAGAAAAGGTGCGACATCCGTGCGCTTCCCGATCAAGCGGATACAGTCGCGGAGGTCGAGTGCGGCGATGAGATTTTCAAGTCGCGCCAGATAGTGACCGGTGCGCGACGCGTCTTCGCCGGCGATTATGAAACCCACTTCGCCGGGGCGCCGCCGCCGCGCGACGATGGCCGCCGCGCGCACGAAATCCTCCTGTCCTTTGACCTGGCTCAATTCTCCAAGCGTTCCGACGAGGAGGGGTTCGCGCAGCTGCAAACTCCGGCGGTACGCGTCACGTTCGACATTGCGCGCCGCCAGATCGAAGCGATCGAGATCGATTCCATGCGGGATGACGCAAATCTTCCGTGCGGGAAAAAGCCGCTGCCGGCGGAGCGCGCGCGCGACCGACTCGGAGACGGCGATAATGCGCGCCGCGCCGGAAAGGATGACGGCATGAAGCCTGCTCAGAGGAAACAAAACATGGCGCGTGATAATGAGACGTGAGTCGCGCGCGCGGCGCGCGGCAAACGCCGCGAGCGGATAGTCGCGCGCCATGTGCGCATGAATGATTTCGATTTTCCGCTCGCGCACGAAGCGCGCCAGCGCCGCCGCGCTCGCGACGTCAAAGGCGTTGCGCAACCGGAGCGTGATGATATTTTGTGGGGGAATAGTTGTGAGTTGGTCGCCGAGCGGCGAATCCGGAGTAAGCGCCGCGTAGATATCGTGACCGCGCGCGGCGAGCGCGCACACCAGATCGGCCAGGTGTCTTTCGCCTCCGCCAAAGGCGCGCGCCGAGCTGATGTGAAGGATTCTCACGAAGCTTGGAATGATCTGCAACAGCTCGAAGCAAACAGCCCGGCCGTCGCCGCCGCCGCGTCTCTCAATATTCTGTTTTCGATAGCTCGCGAGCCATCTACTGAAAAGGTTCCAAGCTCATCCTCCTTGGCCGAGGAAGCGAGCGCGATGCGCGTGCCGTCGTGTTTGATTCGCTCGAAAAGTTCGCGTAGGTGAGGAAAGGCGCACGCGCGGAAGATACTCGCGTTTATTTGACACTCCCCGACATAAATGACGGGGATTCTTGGTTCATCTGGCGGCCATCCGCCATCCCCAATGGGAGTGCCCCTCCCTTGAGACTCCTTGGAGTCTCGATTGTTTCTCTACTTTTGCGTTCTAACTTTTACGTGTGAGACTCCCTCACACAACGCCCTCGTCAGAGTCTCAAAGAGCCGCACCGGTGGCTTCGAGAGTGTTTGCAACTGCTCGAACAGAGCCTGTCGTATTGGCACG
>JANOGZ010001319.1:0-5647 GCA_031406255.1 Pyrinomonadaceae bacterium
CACGTCCAGGTTGCCCGCCGCGCATCAACCTCTACGAATTACGTTTAACTATCATGGTATCTTTTCGCAAGGAGAAGAAAAGGCGTCGTATGCAAGAAAGAAAGATGGCCGAAGAAGCTGCTCAGGGGGAGCCGGAATCCGAGCCGTCATCAACTGAGCGGGTACGTGTGACTGATCGGCGGCGCTTCAGCCTCGACGAGACGACGAAGGGCGCCGCGCCCGGTGAAAGCGGCGCGGAAGAAGCACCCGGTCTCAAGCCGACCTATGTGGAAGAGCTTGAAGCACGGACGCGGGCGGCGGAGCAGAAGGCGGCCGATGTACAGGCCCGCTTCGAGCAGGTGCGCTCCCAGCTCCAGCGCGAGATGGATGAAACGCGGCAGCGTCTGAACCGCGCCGCCGACGAGCGCGTCGCGCGCGAGAAAGCGGCTTTTGTCAGTACGCTGCTGCCGGTGATGGATAACCTTCAGCGGGCGATCGAATCGGCCGAAGGGAGCGGCTCGCTGGAAGCGCTGCTCGATGGTTTGCGCGGCACCGTCAACGGTTTTGAAAACACGCTGAGCGCGGCGGGCGCGGAACCCGTCCCGGCCCTCGGCGCGCAGTTCGATCCGGAGCTTCATGAAGCGGTCGATACGGTTGAGACGGACGCCGCGCAGGACGGGACGGTGACGGCGGAATACAGTCGCGGTTATAAAATGGGCGGCGGGTTGCTACGCCCGGCGCGCGTGCAGGTCGGACGGGCGCGCCCCGGGGCGCAGAAAGCCGCCGAATAAGACGAGTTCCGCACTTCATAAATTTTGATTTGCGATTATTTTTCCCAATTCGCAAATCGGCGATCGCAAATCCAAAATTTCTCAGGAGAACATCACAGTGGCAGCAAAAGAAATGAAGTTTAGCGAGGACGCGCGGCACGCGATGCTGAATGGCGTCAACATCCTGGCGAACGCGGTGCGCGTCACGCTTGGGCCCAAGGGGCGAAACGTCGTGATCGGCAAAAAGTTCGGTTCACCTGTCATCACTAAAGACGGCGTCACGGTCGCCAAAGAAATCGACCTGCCGAACAATTACGAAAACATGGGCGCGCAGATGGTCCGCGAAGTCGCCACCAAAACCAACGATACGGCCGGCGACGGCACGACGACGGCGACCGTCCTGGCACAGGCCATTTTCCGTGAGGGCGTCAAGAATGTCACGGCGGGCGCCAACCCGATGTCCCTGCAGCGCGGCATCCAGCAGGCCACAGAAGCGGCGGTCGCCGATCTTGAACGCCAGTCGAAGAAGGTTAAAAGCAAGGAAGACCTCGCCAATGTCGCCTCCGTGTCGGCGAATAACGATCGTCAAATCGGCGAGTTGATTTCCGAAGCGATGGAGCGCGTCGGCAAAGACGGTGTGGTGACGGTCGAAGAATCCAGGACGCTGGAGACCGAACTCGATATCGTCGAAGGTATGCGTTTTGATCGCGGCTATCTGTCCGCGTATTTTGCGACCAATGCGGATCGCATGGAGGCGGTTTTGGATGAGCCGTACATTCTCCTTCATGAGAAAAAGATCGCGGCGATGCGCGACTTGCTGCCGATACTGGAACAGATCGCACAACAGGGGCGTTCGTTTTTGATCATCGCTGAAGATGTCGAAGGCGATGCGCTCGCCACGCTGGTCGTTAATAAGTTGCGCGGCACGATTAAGGTGTGCGCCGTCAAGGCCCCGGCCTTCGGCGATCGTCGCAAGGCGATCCTCGAAGACCTCGCCGCGCTCACCGGTGGCCGCGTCATTACGGAAGACCTCGGTATCAAGCTGGAGAACATTACGCTCGCCGACCTCGGCTCGGCCAAGCGCGTGATCGTCGATAAAGAGAACACCACGGTTATCGAAGGCGCGGGTGAACCGCGAGAGATACAGGGGCGCGTCGCGACTGTCCGTAAGCAGATCGAAGAGTCGACTTCCGATTACGACCGGGAAAAATTGCAGGAGCGTCTGGCGAAGCTCGCCGGAGGCGTTGCTGTGATTCGCGTCGGGGCGGCTACTGAAACGGAGATGAAAGAGAAAAAGATGCGCGTCGAAGACGCCGTCAACGCCACCCGCGCGGCCGCGCAGGAAGGCATTGTGCCGGGCGGCGGCGTGGCGCTGGTGCGCGCCGCCCGCGCGCTCGATAAGCTCGATGGTGGTGGTGACGGCGACGTCCGAACAGGCATTCGCCTTCTGCGGCGCGCGCTGGAGGAACCGCTTCGCCGCATCGCGGAGAACGCGGGAGTGGATGGCGCCATTGCGATCAGCAAAGTCGAAGAATCAAAGGGCGCGCGCGGTCTCAATGCGGCGACCGGCAAGTATGAAGACCTCGTCGCGGCCGGGATTATTGACCCGACCAAGGTCGTCCGCACGGCGCTGCAAAATGCCGCATCCGTCGCCGGACTACTGCTGACCACGGGCGCTGCCATAACCACTGCCCGGGAACCGAAAAAGGCCCCCATGCCACAGATGCCGGGCGGTGAAGATTACGATTACTGAGTTTGATCTGTTGCCAGACATCGCCTCCGCGGAAGGAGCGTCCATTTCGGCTTTTCTTCAACTATGAGAAGCCCGGAATGGGCACTTCTTATTTTGGCGCAAAAGCGATCGGGCGCGACCGTCAGGAGTGAAACGGGGTTGGCAAACATTGGCAAGATATTTGCGAGCTTAGATATGCTATGATCGTTTGGTGTCCGAAAGCGCAACGGTGCGCATATCGGTCGCATCTAACGGAAGCCGAAGCGGGCGAAATTATCGCTCAGAAAAGAGGAACAGCAGTTTCCAGCGTCAAATGTTCATCATTTTCGGCTGATGTTACCGACGGTCGTGAGTAGCGAAGCCGAGCTCTCGCCCGTCAGATTGAAGGAAAGTAATGATTGATCTCGGAACATACAAAGACCGATTCGCGGAGAGCGGCCAGCGGATTTTCGAATACGCGATGCAGGAATCACGTCGTCGTGATCAGAACTTCATCGCGGTCGAACATATTCTTGATGCTTTCGCCAGCCAGGAGGCCGAGCTCTTCAACGATACCATGCGGGACCTTGCGCTCGATCCGCGTTCGGTCAAGGTGCTGATCGAAAAACGTCTGGAAAACAGTCGTTTTCAGCACGTCGGCAAAGGATTGCGCATCTCGCCCGATACGATTGACCTCTTCAAACGGGCGATGGAGCGCGCGCGGGGTCAGGGGCGTAAGACAATCGAGGCGACCGATCTATTTATGGCGCTCTCGGAGGAAAAAGGTTTATTCGCTGGGGTTTTAAAGAATCTCGGCGCTAGTCCGGAGGCGGTCGTGGAAAATGTACGCGCACGCGTTCGCACGCGCGAACAAGATGAAGAGCAGTACCGAAAGAAATTCGAACTGCCTCCCTACCTAAAACATTTCGGTGTGTCGCTGAATCGGCTCGCCCGCGCCGATCGGATTCCGCCCACCATTGGCCGCGAGCGCGAAATTCAGCAGATGGTGGAGATCCTCTGCCACCGCGAACGCGCCAATTCGCCGATGCTTGTCGGCGAGCCCGGCGTCGGTAAAACCGCGGTCGTCGAGGGTCTCGCGCGATTGATCGAGCTCGAACCGGAGAAGGTTCCGGCGCGTCTGCGCGGCTCGCATATCGTCCAGCTACAGATGGGCGGTCTCGTCGCCGGCACGATGTTGCGCGGCATGTTCGAGGAGCGCATCAAGGGCATCATCGATGAGGTCAAAGAACGCGATAATTTGATCCTGTTCATTGACGAAGCCCATACCATTATCGGCGCCGGCGCGGCGCTCGGCACGTCGTCCGATGCGGCCAATATGCTCAAGTCGTCGCTGGCGCGCGGCGAGATGCGGATGATCGGCGCGACGACGCTGACCGAATACAAAGAATACATCGGTGAGGATGAAGCCCTGGCGCGCCGTTTCCGGATGGTCAAAGTCGAGGAACCCACCCTTTCCGAAACGCGCGAAATCCTCTTCGGCCTCCGCCCGCGCCTGGAGCGTAACTACTCCGTCACGATTTCGGATGACGCGATCAACACGGCGCTCGAGATGGCTCCGAAGTACATCCGCAATCTGCATCTGCCCGACAAAGCCATCGGCTGGCTCGATACGGCAGCGGTGAAGGTGGAGATCAACGAGCCGCAGACGATGGTGGTGCGCCCCGAACACGTGATCGAAGTGATTTCGCAGGAATCGCGTATTCCGCGCGATATGATCTTCCGCGATACGACCGACCGCTTTTCCGCGATGGAAATCGAGCTCGGCAAACGCGTGATCGGGCAGAAGGAGGCCATTCGCGCGGTCGCGCAGCGCCTGCGTCTCAATAAAGGCCCGCTCAAAGAATCACACTATAAGCCCGACGGCGTACTTCTCTTCCTCGGCCCGACCGGGGTCGGCAAGACCGAGCTGGCCAAAGCGGTCGCCGAATTCATGTTCGGTGATGAGGAAAAGATGGTCCGGATTGATATGTCCGAGTACGGCGATGGAACGGTCGGTATCGAGAAACTGATCGGCATGCCGCGTGGCATTGTCGGCTCCGAGCGCGGCGGCATCCTGACCGAGCAACTGCGTGAAGATCCGTACACCGTGCTGCTTCTCGATGAAGTCGAAAAGGCCTCGCCTTACCTGATGAATCTGTTCCTTCAGGGATTCGACGAAGGTTGGATGACGGACGGGCGCGGTAAAAAGGTTTACCTCTCCGATGCCATCGTGATTATGACCTCTAACCTGGGCTCGGAGAATTTCAAGAAGTATGAGAAACCGCTCGGCTTCGGCACTAAGACGCTGGGCGATGTGCGCGCCGTTAAAAACGAAGTGATGAAGGCGGCCGAACAACGTTTCTCTCCGGAATTTCGTAACCGGATAGATGAAATCGTCATCTTCTCGCCGCTCACGATGGATGAAGTGCGGGAGATCGCGCAACTTTACCTGAGCAAATTGAGCCGGCAGATGGAGCGTCAGGGCAAGACAATTGAAGTGACCGAGCGCGCCATCGATCTCCTGACGGAGAAGGGATTTAGCCCCGCCTACGGCGCGCGTTTCCTGAAACGCCACATCGACGAGCGTGTCAAACTGCCGATCACGACGATGTGGAAGGGCGCTTCACGCTTCGCCGTCGACGTTGAAAATGGCGAGATCACGATCAATCCATTAGACGACATAGTAACAAGCATTAACTGATCGCGCTTGCGGCCCCGAGCCTCTAGCACGCGCCTCTCCGCGGAAGAGGGTTTCAACGAATTCTTAAATCGCTGAAACCCTCTTCTCCACTTCCGGATCACCACGGAATTTATGAACCGAGCGATTTTCTCGACCGACAGGATCATGCGCCACACGTTGCGCGTGCTGCTCTTGCTTCTTTTATCTGCTACCACGGCCTCGCTTACCGCCGCTCGCCAACAGAACGGCGCGGCGCCGCCGCAAGGGAGCGAGGAAAAGGCCGAGCAAATTCTGCGCCGCGTGACCGAGGCGGTCGGCGGACGTGGTTATCTCGACATGCGCTCGATCATCGCGCGCGGGTACTTCACGCAGTTCAAAGACGGCATCGCGGGCCTGCCGAGCGCATTCACTGACTATCTGGTCTTTCCTGATCGGGAACGAACGGAGTTTCGCGCGCAGGGTATCAAAATCATCCAGACCAATGTCGGCGATACGGGCTGGGTTTAT
>JANOGZ010001337.1:0-3904 GCA_031406255.1 Pyrinomonadaceae bacterium
GACCGGCATCGAAAAGGTAGGTGGCCAGAGCAGAGAGAGTAAGTAAGCGTCGCTTCCATGCAGGCGTGCACTCGCTCAACCTTCTGCTTGACCAGCCAATCTGCCAATTCGATAAAACCTGCCGCAGTATTGGGGAAGACGCGGTGACGAAGTTTACCATCCTCGCGCAGAAGGCAGACGTTAAACTTCAGTTTGGCGACATCGATCCCGAGTACGCAAAGAAGCATCTTGATGACTCCTGGTTGTGCTAAATTGGCTGTGGCGCCGGATCAAACTTGCGAATACAAGCTCATCTCACATTGGAGAGGCTTCAGAAAGCGTCCGACCTCAGGGGCGCGCACAATATGAGTGACACCGGGAGCTGATCTAACCCACAGGCTCGTGCTGGCCTCAATTCGGGCTCGGCTACACCGGTGCCATGCCTGGTCGAATGTTGACTGCTCCAAGGAGTTGTCGTCAACATACAAATTCGGGCGTTGGGCGCTGCGCCTCAATCCTCAGTTCAGAAGGGATCAATGATGGGCGGCGATGTGAGGGCAGCATGAAAATACTTCTCGCGGGTCAGGCCAAATCAGGGACGACGGCGCTGTACTGCGCTCTCCAGCAGACCCTCCCCTCCACTTACACTTGCCTCTTCGAGCCGCTGAGTTACACTTCAGCCTCCAGAGACGGCTACGAACTAGCCAAGGTGCAGATCAATGAATTGGCGAAGCTCGATGACTTCGAGGCCTTCGACAAGAAAATATTGGTGGTTCGGGACCCACGAGATAATCTCGTGAGTCGCCTGCTGTACGCGATCTATAACGAGGGGTTCGTCAAAGACGACGACAAAGTTCGCTTTTTCGTCGATTGTCTTGAGCGGAAGCGCAGAGACCCGCCCTCCGTCCCGATGATCGAGCTTTTGCAGGTACTCAACGACCTGTCGGGCGAAGACGTCCTCGGGCGATTCATCCTACGCCATCGACTGGGCCTTAACTTCGACCCTCTTGGGCGCGGCTACTTCATCTACAAGTACGAAGATTTTGTCGCGGGCCGATACTCCGAGTTGGAGAAGTATCTGGGCTTTAATATACGCTTCAGCGGGGACGTGGGCGCAGCTTATAGCCGGGTCACCCGGACTAAAAGCTCCGGCGACTGGCGGAACTGGTTCACGGCGCGGGACGTTGAGTACTTCCGACCCATTTACCACGAATACCTTGTCAAGTATAAATACGACCTGGCATGGGTGCCGCATCCCGAACCGAAAATTCTGCCGGAGCACTCGACCGAATACATCATGCGTTTAGCCTGTGAGGCCCGCGAACACAGGAATAGAAGTTTCACCCGCAGAATTATCGGAGTAATAGAGTCGTCCTTCAGGCGGAGATTTGCTCGTTCGTAGTGCACGACCCACGGCTTTCGGCGCGCCCGGGACTACGAAATTCAGGGGGGCATTGTTGCCACCCGCGAGGGGCACGATAGCCGCTCGCGCCAGCCTCTGCGATAGCCTGGCCGCCACGCCCTTTCTCCCTGCGCCCGCCGCTGATATGATCGCTGACCTGCGCGAATATCCTTCTCGAAAAAGATAGTGCTCGTGATTTACGCTCCCTTCATGTGACAGGAAACATCAGGCGGCAGATTCCGCCGGACACCATAGTGCCTGTGGCGATATCCTTTCGGAAGGAGGACATCACGAGTTGTATCCCGCCCGAGGTGTCGTGGTTTACGGTCCTGGGCGAGCCACTCGCCGAATACGAAACCATGTTCTTCTTACAGAAGGGTGTCGAGCAACCGGCCGGCGGCGCGGCGAGGCAAGAGGTAAGCCATTGCCCCGATTTCGAGGGCAGCCTTTAGTCAGAAAGACGGTCGGAGCCGTCACAGGAGACCAATGTGATATTGGGGGCGTTATTGGATGACCAAGAGGTTGGAGTATAAACGGAGATGGCTTTAGCCAAGTCGAAGGAAAACAAAATATCAAAGATTCCTGAGCCACCGCGCCCAACAACTCATTCAACCGGAGCGCGGATTGAATGCTTTTCAGCATCTTCTGCTACGGCGTATATTGCATGCTCTATGCCGCGCCCGGTTAATTCGGGCGTTAGGCGTCCGCAATTAGCTATGACGCGGAAATAATTAATTATAGATAAGTAGTCGCACCATGAGGTGACAGATGCGAAGTGGCGCTTCAATCTCTGTAATTCTCCGCACGCTCAATCGAAATGAGCGGCTGGGTGAAGCATTGGAGAGTTTAGTAAACCAGACGCGCCGCGACTTTGAGGTCGTCATCGTTGACATGAGTCGGAAGGGCGACACCTCATCAGTCTTGGAGCGTTTCTGTCAGCGGCTCCCTCAAGTCAAACACCTGCCGGCCGGCGAACCCCTGCCGAGGGGCGAGGCGCTCAATCGAGGTATCTGCGCTGCCTCCGCCGACAAAATCGCCATACTTGATGACGACAACTTATATGATCCGACCCACCTGGAGGTTTTGGTGGAGGGGCTGGAACGGACGGGTGCTGACCTGGTTTATACTGGGGTGCGTCGCACTACCCATACGAGAGACGGGCGTCTTATTGAAGTCACCAGATGGCACCACCCTTATGACTTCACGCAGTTACTGTTCCGTAATTACATACTTACCGTCGGGACAGCGTTTTGGAAGCGCACGTGGGAACGCTTAGGTGGCTATGATCCTCGCTTTCCTGTGTACGAGGACTATGAGTTCCTGCTTAGAGTGGGGGCAGCGGGCCGGATCGAGTGTCTGCCTGCGGTAACAGCCGAGTCACGCTCTTTCACAGGCCAGCCGGGCAGGGCGAATCACTCCTTTGAGACACGGCACACGAGACGCTGTAGAGCCGGCATCTACTGGAAGCATCGAGTCCTTTTTTTTTCGCCGAAACGTCGTGCGGCCTATGCGGCCTATTCCACACACTTGAAGGCGAAGATAGATGCGGCGGATGGCTCACGCAGCAGGGTACTTATCCGGTGGCTCCTCTTGTGCGTGGAGATGGGCGTCGGGCTGCTGGATTGGTGCTTGTGTGACGCGCTACCACGCCGAACAAGGAGGAAGTTAAAGGGGAGTTAATATGACTACACTCATCGTCTTCAGCCATCCGAACCACGAACTCGCGATCTTCGGTCTCCTACAACGGCTTAGGCCTCACCTGGTTTATCTGACGGATGGGGGCGGCGGGGATCGACTGGCGCAAACGCGCCAAGGGCTGGAAAGCATCGGCTTACTGGGTCATGCCTCCTTCCTCGATCAAACCGAGAAGTCATTCTACGACGCGCTCCTCGCACGAGATTCGGAGTTTTATGAACGGATCGCCCACATGGTATGCGCCTCCGTTCAAGCTCATCGGCCGGAGCGGATCTTCTGCGATGCGATTGAGTTCTATAATCCCTTGCATGATATCTCGCTGCCGGTAGTCCGGGCCGCACTTCGCGGGGCTGTAAACACGCCAGTGTTCGAGGTGCCGTTGATCCATCAGCGTCCATCGGAAGGCGAGGCATACGAGGTACAGCGGACGTGGGCTGCGCCGCACGACCACCCGGTAAAGCTTCAGTTGTCTGAACAAGAACTGGCAGCAAAGGTTCGGGCACGGGATCGGATCTATACATCCTTGACCGACCAAATGGGTTCGCTGATCACTGAGTTATCCAGCGCGCACCTCGCGCTGGAGTTTGTGGCCCCAGCGCGCTTATCCATACCGGAACCCGGGCCTGATGTCATCCTGCGTTATGAGTGGCGTGCCCAAGTTCTAGCGGAACGCGGGGAAATTGAGCAAAAGATCACTTACAGACAGCATTACCTGCCGGTGGCGTCGTCGCTGCACACAACCTAGAGGGGCCCGGCACACTGACTCGACCCATGACACGCATCTTCTTATCTTCCTATAACGTCTTGGGCGGGTGATGCCGGGCGTTA
>JANOGZ010000018.1:0-4814 GCA_031406255.1 Pyrinomonadaceae bacterium
GCGAACTTCTATAAAACGATGTACGTAAAGGGCTTCAATCGAATTGCTCGGCAGAGATTAGATGGCAGTAGCGGTCGGTTAAGTGACGAGTCCGACGAGTGTCGGACTGAAGTGTCCTGAAGGGCACAGCCCCGGAGCACATGACTGAGGAGCGGAAAGCGTTTTATGGCTGACAAAAAGGGGTGGGGGACGACCGTTGCCGGTTGGTTTATCGAACGCGACGACGCGCAGGATCAGACCAGCGACACCGAAGCCGACTCACCTGACACACTCGGTGACGTAACTGGCGCCAGCGAAGATCCCTCCGCCTTGTTGTCGGGGGGCGGGGAGTATGCGACGCCCTCTCCGACGCAGGAAGTCTTTCAGACGCCACCCCCCGTCGCTATTGGCGGACGCGTTGATTTCGAAGCTGTCTTCGCAGCCGCTGGTGTGGACACCGAAGAACGGCAGCGCGTAGCTAAAACCATCGAGCTGCTGCGCAGCCTGCCGGCCGGGACGGATACGGCCGTGAAGAAACAGATCGTCGAAGCTTCGCTGAAAGCCTTTGGCGTGCCGATCGAAAAGATCATCGAGGCCAGCGTCGAAGAGATACAGGCGCTCGATGGCTATGTCCGCAACGGCGCGGCGGATAACGCGAAGCTCATTCAGGAGTCGGACGCGCGGATCAAGCACTATGAAGCGGAGATCAGAAACATTCGCGCCGTGATGCAGCAGAGTGTGGAGGAACAGCAGAGCCTGATCAAGCTCTGTAATGACAAGAAGCTTGAAGTGCAGCAGATTCTGGAGTTCTTCGGTCAGGACGCGGTCGCGCGCGTCGTCAAGGCCTCGCCGAAACTCCATGACCCTTCAAACCAAGCGGAAACTCCGGCAAGTTAGAGAAAGGGAAGACGAATGTTCAAACGTCTGGCTAATCTTTGGAGAGGCTTCCTCTCACTCTGGATTTCGGACATCGAAAAAGAGCATCCCGAAATCGCGTACGAAAACGCCATCAACTCGATGGTGGCCAAATATTCAAAACTGAAGACCGCCACTGCCGGCATCATCCGTCGCCGCGAAGACCTCGACGAACGCTACAAACGCGCGACGACCGAGTTGGTCCAGACCGAAGCCGAACTCGATACCGCCGTGTCCACCAATCAGGACGATCTGGCCGTCATCCTGATCCAGAAAAAGAATCAACTGACGGTGGAAGTCGCCGACCTCAAAACGGAGATGGAGACGGCGCGCGCCGACGCCGACTCCGCCAAGAGTTCACTGCTCAGCGTGCAATCGGAGATCAGGAAATTGCAGGGCGAGCGCGATTCGATGCTGGCCAAGATGCAATCGGCGCAGGCGCGGATCAAAGTGCAGGAACAGCTCGATGGCTTGTCGGTCGATGCCGAAGTCAAGGCGCTCGATAACGTGCGCCAGCATATCAAGACGACGATTGCGGAGGCGAACCTCGGCAAGGAACTGTCCGAATCCTCGCTCGACTCGCGGCTTGCGTCGCTGCGCAATCAGACCGGCGACGTGCAGGCCAAGCAGCAACTCGCCGAGCTGAAAGCCAAAAAGGCCGCACAGCTAAACGCCCAGAGCAACAAGTCGATGTAACGATTGTGGATTGCGGATCGCGGAATGCGGATTGGTGAAAGACGACTTGTTCTTAAATCCGCAATCCGCGATCCGCAATTCTAAGAGAGGTGACTATGAGACTGACTCCCTTGGCAAAAGCTTTCATCGCGGTGGTGGTGTTGGGTGTCATCGGCTTTGCGACGTGGCATTACAAAGGCGATGCTATCAAACAATGGGCCGGCGCCGAGAAGACGACCGAAGGCGGCGGCGACTCCGGTGAGGACTTCGCTAATTTGAAGGGTGCGCCCGATGACCCGGCGCGTGGTGTCGGCTCGACCGGCGTCAGTGCGACTTCGGTCGGCGCGGGCCGGCTCAACCGGCCTCTCGTCGTCGGCATCAACACCTGGGCCGGACATGCTCCCGGCGTCGTCTTCAACAACGGCATGGATCCGAACGCCGGCTCGCTGTACAAAAAGAAATACGGCATGGACGTGAAATTCGTGCTGCTCGAAGACCCGGCGGCGAAGCTGGCGGCATTTCGCAGCGGGCAGATAGACATCATGTGGAACACGGTGGACAACTGGGCGCGCGAAGCCTCGATCCTCGCGGAGCAGAACCAGAGCGCCAAGTCGATCATCATGCAGGACTGGTCGCGCGGCGGTGACGGCATCGTCGCGCTCTCGTCCATCAAATCAGTCGAAGATTTGAAAGGCCGCAAGATCGCCTGCACACAGTTTACGCCGTCCCACTTTCTGCTGCTCTACCTGCTGTCACAGTCGGGACTCACGCCGGAGGAGCGAGCGGGCGTGGAGAAGAACATCATCTTCACGACGGACGCGCCCGCCGCCGCCGCCGCCTTCAAAGCCAAACAGGTGGACGCCGCTGTGACGTGGGAGCCTGATCTCTCGGGCGCAGTCACCGCGCGCGGCGATGAAGCGCGCGTGCTCGTCTCGACGCAGGCCGCCACCAACATCATCGCCGATACTCTCTGCGCGCGGCAGGATGTGATCGACAAAGCGCCCGAGACGGTTCGTGATTTCGTGCACGGCTGGCTCGACGGCATCGAGATGATCAAGGACAATCCGAATGCGTCGTATGAGATCGTCGCCCGCGCCCTCAAGCTCGACACCGACACCGTCTCCGGCATGCTCTCGGGGTTGAAACTCACCCCTTACGCCGACAACGCGCAGTTCTACGGCCTGACGGGTTCGAAGGCGCACTACGAGACGTTGTTCGATACCGCCTTCGTCATCTGGCGCAAGAAGGGCTTGGTGACGAAGAGCGTGGACGCGAAAAACTGGGCCGACACGCGCTTCATTCAAGCCTTAGCCACAAATTATCCGGGCCAGAAGGTCGAAGAAGCGCCGGTCGTGGCGAAAGCGCCGTCGGAGAAAGACATCCCGATCCTGCGCCAGCAGATTCAGATTCAGTTCACGCCCGGCTCCGATGAGATCATGCAGGGCTCATACCTGCTGCTCGACAAACTCGGCGAGACGATGACCTCGTTCGGCAACACGATCCTCCGCGTCGAAGGCAACACCGACAGCGTAGGTTCGGCGACCACCAACATGACCCTGTCCGAGCGGCGGGCGCTGTCGGTCAAGAACTACATCGTCAAAAACTTCTCGAACATTCCGCCGACGCGCTTCCAGACCATCGGGCGCGGCGCAGCCAATCCGGTTGCCGAGAACACCACCGAAGCCGGTCGCCAGCAGAACCGTCGCACCGATATCAAGGTGATTCTGGCCACGCATTAAAGAAAGCAGTGGTCAGTGGTCAGTGGGCAGAAAAAGCACTGGTTTCCTACTGACCACTGACCACTGACCACTGACCACCGATCACTGCTTTAATTATGGCTCAACGTAAAAACGATCTCTTCTCGATCCGCTCGCCGTTGCCGAAGAAGACGGCGTTCATGCTGGGATTGGTCGCGCCCTTGCTCGTGCTCGGCGCGTGGTGCATTGCGACGTATGGCGGGCTGGTGCAACCGGACTTTCTGCCGACGCCGACCGAAGTGCTGCGCGGCACGCTGCAACTCTTTATTCAGTACGATCTCGGGACGGCGATCTACGTCTCGTCGCGCCGGATCGGGCTGGCTTTTCTACTGGCTTCCGCGCTGGCGCTGCCGCTCGGCGTGTTGATGGGCGCGTTCGATCCCATCAATCGCTTCTTCGAGCCGATCATGGCCCCTCTGCGCTACATGCCGATCTCCGCGTTCATCCCGCTGCTGATTCTCTGGTTCGGCATCTACGAGAAGCAGAAGATCGCGTTTCTGTTCCTCGGCGTGTTCGTCTATCTCCTGCCGGTCGTCGTCTCAGCCATCCGGCTCGTCCCGGAAGAGTTGGTGCAGACGGCGTTGACGCTCGGCGCGTCGAAGTTCCAGGTGATCAGGACGGTGCTGTTGCCCGCCGCGCTACCGGAAATCTTCGACAGCTTTCGCGTGATGAACGCCATCGCGTGGACCTACGTGATTCTCGCCGAAGCGGTCAACCCGGAGCATGGGCTCGGCTACATGGTCGAACTCGCGCGCACGCATCAGAAAGCATCATGGTCATTCGCCGGACTGCTCGTCATCGGCGGCATCGGCCTCTTAACCGACTTTCTCATCCGCACGCTTTCCAGCGTGCTCTTCCGCTGGCGCGAAGCGTCATAGACCGAACGAGACGATATGGTTGAACAAGAGGCTCCGCCACCGCTCCCGCAGGCCGGCGAACCCGGCACGATCGCGATCACCGTCGACGAGCCGAAGCGGGCCACGCACGCCACCTATCGGCCCGATCAGAGCGGCGCGCCGCCGAAGCTGCGCGTGCAGAATCTGAGCGTGACCTACATTGATCGCAACGGCAATCGCACCGAGGCGGTGCGTGATGTTTCCTTCGACGTCTATGATAAGCCGGATTCGGGCGAGATCCTCGTCTTTCTCGGGCCATCGGGGTGCGGCAAGTCGACGATCCTGAAAGCGGTCGCCGGATTGCTTCCGCCCACCGCGGGCGAGGTGCTCGTCGACGGCAAAGCGGTGGAGGACGTGGGGCGGGATCGCGGCATGGTCTTTCAGGCGTACACGTCGTTCGGCTGGCTGACGGTGCGCCAGAACGTCGAATACGGCCTCAAGCTGCAGGGTATGGATAAGACCGCGCGGCGCAAGGTGTCGGACAACATCCTGCAATCGGTCGGGCTGGCGGACTTCGCCGAACGTTATCCGAAGGACCTCTCCGGCGGCATGAAGCAGCGCGTGGCGATCGCGCGCACGCTCGTCAACAATC
>JANOGZ010000025.1:0-1876 GCA_031406255.1 Pyrinomonadaceae bacterium
GTTGCGGACGAGGTTGGTCCGTTTGATTCCAGTCTGCTGCGCGCGGGCCATATCCAGGACCGAGATACTTCCGACGACGAGCAATATTATTGCCGCGATTCGAACTACTTTCATGTTTATCTCCTGCTCGGTTTCGTTCACCGGACCGTGGAGCGGCCCGATGATGTAACGCCTGTCTTTTTGTGAAGGGGGCGAGACGACGCGGCGTCGAGCGCGTCGTCAGCCCTTCGCTGTTAACGCAATGACCTGAAAGCCGCGCGGACCTCGGACGCGAAGAGTGCGGGCTGTTCCCACGCCGCGAAGTGTACGCCGGCTTCGACCTCGTTGAAATATGCGAGTCCGGGATAGACCGCCTCGGCCCAGCTACGCGGCGCGGCCCAGATCTCGTCGGGGAATGTCGTAAATCCGATGGGAACTCGGACTGGCGGTGGGGGTTGACCCGCCGCTCGGGAGGCGGCAAGGAAGCGACCGAATTCCCAATACCAGCGGGCGGCCGATGCTCCGGTCCCGGTCAGCCAATACAGCGTGATGTTATCGAGGATGCTGTCTCGTGTCAGACCACCAACTGGTTCGCCATCGACGAACGCGCGAGAGATCTTGTAGTAGCTGTCCGTATCGTGGTCGAGCATCCAGGCTGCTAGCCCGACAGGTGAATCCAGGAGAGAGTAGCCAATCGTCTGCGGTCGCGTGGACTGCTCCAAAAAGTAACCGAAGCCGTCCGTCGTGAACGTCTCAAGCGCTTTGTGCGCTGTCCGTTCCTCTTCGGATCCCGATGGCAGCTGATCCTTTAGACCGATTGCGAGGGCGAGCAGGTTTACGTGGATGCCGAGCAGCCCCTCCGGTGCCTGACGGCCCATCGCGTCCGTCACGGCGGCACCCACATCGCCGCCTTGCGCGACGTAGCTCGTATATCCGAGTCGCTTCATCAGCTCCGCCCAGGCGTTTGCAATGCGACCGTTCTCCCAACCGAGCTCAGTCGGTTTGCCCGAGAAACCGTAGCCCGGTAACGAGGGTAGTACGAGATGGAAGGCGTCCTCGGTAGTACCACCGTGCGCGGTCGGGTCGGTCAGTGGTCCGACGGTCTCAAGCAGCTCGATGACTGAGCCGGGCCAGCCATGCGTCATGATCAGCGGCAGTGCGTCTTCGTGCTTCGATCTGACGTGGATGAAATGGATCTCGACTCCGTCGATCTCGGTCGTGAACTGCGGAAGAGAATTCAGTCTAATCTCGCACTTTCGCCAGTCGTAGTCCGTCGCCCAGTATCGCGTCAGCTCTTTCAGCGTCGCAAGCTGAACGCCCTGTGATCGATCTGAGACGAGCTCCTTCGTGGGCCAGCGCGTGGCTGCAATCCGTGTGCGAAGATCGGTTATATCGGATTCGGAGATATTTACGCGGAATGGATGTATTGCGGGTTTGTCGGCCGACTGCTCGCCGCCTTGTGTAGCACCGCTTTGGGTCATGGTGTTCTCCTTTTTTTTGTAGTGATGAAGTGTTGAATAAATTGAACTATCTCGGATAATGATGCGGCCCGGGAGTTTGCCGGGGCTCGAGGGGTGACTCGCCAACGGCCCTGGTTCGATTCTCGGAACTGGCCGCTCGACTCGGTTCACTCTCGTGTTTGACTCTCGACGCAGACAATTTTGGTATGACAAAGGTGACCACACCTTTGTCGAGAGTTTGGTGATTAGCATTAACCAATTCGATGGATACTTTGTGCGGACCCGGAGTGAGGCCCATCAGAATGATCGGGTTTCCGCTCGCTTCGGCCCAAACCCATGTGGCATCGTCCACTCTCACGTGGAGATGTCCGACGCGTGGGGTCACCTGCAATGCCTTAGCTCCGAATACCGGTACAATGTGCAGGTTCTCAGCGCAG
>JANOGZ010000032.1:0-1226 GCA_031406255.1 Pyrinomonadaceae bacterium
CCAGAGAGGTCAGGGTCGCATACAGAAATCTTAATTTGATGAATGTGTAGGTATACATCACCAGCAGTACCAGGCCGGCATAGTATGTATGCTGCTCCGCCGCCAGCACCGTCAGCGCGGTATTGCCGAGACCCGATACGAGCGCATTGAGGCTCAGGATGAGCTGCATGTGTGTCTTGAAATAAGGACTATAGGTGAGGAAGAACCTGATAAGAATCACCGGACAAACAACAGCGTAGCGAACGAACCACAGTTGGAAAGATACTTCCGGAGCGAGCCAGTCGTCCAGAACGCCGAAAATTGAGTAGAGACATGCCCCGAGAAGCATCGCGACGCGCACATGATTTAAGGATTTGTCGAAATAATCATCAAGAAACGCACGCTCAAGCTCCCCGGAAAACTTCAAAGTGAGGGGATTCATCCTCACTTCTTCCGCATCTGAAGTTACAGTCTCTACCGTTGAAGTCTCGTTCATGAATTTATACTCTTGGTGATGACGCTCAGGCGTCGCCGGCGCAGCCGCCCCGGGGTCGTTCGGGCGGGCGCAAAATACGGGCTACAAATGCTCTTCGATCTGACGTCGACGGGTCCTTATTAATCAATAGTGAGAAGATCAGACCCCCCTTAATTTATTCTGTCGCTAGAATGTCAATCGAAACGACCGAGGATTAGGGCAGGATTCTCCCACGATCAAGGTGCTACGGCAATCTAATTTTCAAGATTCCGCACAACCAACTCCTCTTCAGGGGTGAGCGTCCAAGCCATCTCGGCCTCCGCTGATGCCGTCGGCGTGTGGTCTCTTCGCCTGACTCGCGGGCGCTCGTGAAAGCATATAGACGCTGATTTCCGGAGCAGGATTGAGCGGGCCGAGGTCGTGGATTGGCAGCAGCCAGGCGCGCCCTGAAGCTCGGTCTGGTGCTGCTGTAATAAGGACCAAGGCGTCTGAAAGGCCAGCACCCGGCCGCTGGGAGTCGGGAGAATAGCTATGAAATCCGTCGCCGGGCTGAATAAATACCGTTTTTCGTTTGGCGCTCGTGCTATTCGCTAAAAGGTCCTTTTCTAAGACCCCTTTCTACGGTGAGTCTAGATGTCCCAACCCGGATTCGTAAAACGAACCGCGCCCGGCGAAGGGCAGGCAACAACTCGGGGCGCGCGCGGGGGACCCTCTCGCAGAGACCGCCGCCCGCTCCCGGCGCGTGATATAATGAGCGCCGTTACGACCGAAA
>JANOGZ010000034.1:0-2069 GCA_031406255.1 Pyrinomonadaceae bacterium
GGCGAAGACTCTTTCACTTTCGGCCAGGGGGGTCTGGTGCTTGGCGGGCCGCTGATCCCCGAAAAGTTGTTTTACTTCATCTCCGTCGAAGGGCAATTAATCAACGCGACGAAAGAGGCCAGCTTTGCCGTCCCGACCGTCGCTCAGCGCGGCTCGTTCGGCAGCGGCGCGAGCGGCATCTTTAGGGATCCGTTAGCTCTTGAAGGGCTTGGCCTCCCTGAATTCTCCTTTCCCGCGACAGGTGGGGGTGACACGATCTTCAGCCTGTTTCCGTTTCCTAACGACCCCGAAGGTGTCTACGGCGCGAACACTTTCACGCAGACGCTGCCGGCCAGCGCGCAGGGCAAAATTCTCTCCGGCAAATTCGACTACAACTTCAAATTCAAAGAGAGGGTTCAGTCCGCCGTCGGGCGCTATAATTTCACCGACGACTTCAGAATCATCCCGGTCACCGGCGGCGGGATTTTCTCCGCGCTCCGGCCGCGCGTGCGCACGCAGAACTTCTCCTTCTTCTTTAACAGCGAAGTGAGCGGACCGAACTCGCCGCGCCCGATCTTCAATCAGGTACGTTTGTCTTATGGACGCACGAGACTTATCTTTGAAGAAGAGCGCGATAAGGAGTTTCTGCTGCCGAGCGATGATTTCCCGGACGTGCCTTTTCTTCTGAACGCGCCGCTCAGATTTAATGTCACGCTGCCCAGTGTTGTCGGCTTCGACACGCTTATACCCCAGACCGGCCCGGTGCTTTATGCCACCAGCCCCGACACTACCGAACGAGTGGCTGGCCCGGTCGGGCAAATTAAAATCGCCGGCTTCAGCCCCATCGGCGTAGATGTCTTCAACTTCCCGCAGCGGCGCGTCAACAATACTTATCAGTTCGCCGATCAGTTGACGATGCGTTTCGGCAACCATAGCTTCACTTTCGGGACGGACAACCGACGCACCGAGCTTAACAGCGACCTGCCGCGCAACTTTCGCCCGCTGATTACTTTTAACGGCGCGCCGCTATCGCGCATCAACGCGGCCGGCGTTCTTGAATTTACCAATAACTTCATTCAACCCGTTGACCTCGCCGCCGCGGCCGCTCCCAGTGGCATCTTTCAAACGCTCAGCGCCGGTAGCGACGCGGCGATCAATTTGCGCTTCTACCAACTCAACTTCTACGGGCAGGACCTGTGGCGTATCCGCCCGAATCTCTCACTGTCTTACGGGCTGCGCTATGAATACAACACCCCCGCGCGTGAAGTGAACCGGCTCGTCGAAGACTCTTTCGATGATCCTTCACTGAGCCTTGTTCCCGGCCTCACCCGCTTCATCGGTGGGCGCTCCGAGATTTTCGATCCGGATCGTAATAACTTCGCCCCGCGGGTTGGTTTCGCGTACTCGCCCAACATCTTCGGGCCGGACCGAACTACCGTGATACGCGCCGGCTACGGTATGTTCTATGACCAAATCCTCGGCGCAGTGGTGAGCCAGTCGCGCAATGTTTTCCCGAGATTTCTCACGCTCAACTTCGCCGGGGGCTCAAGTAACCCGACCTTCAATTCGCCCTTTCAGGCTCCCTTCGACATCATTATCCCGTCAAGAAATCCCGATCTTGTGGCACTGGGCACGCTCAATATACGCAGCTCGTCGCTGACGCTGGCCCAGCAGATTACGCTTCTCAATTGCATCGTGAGCGCCGGCGGTCAGGGCTGCAACGGCCCTAATCAAAGCAATTTTCTTCCCGGCGCCAGCGGAGTCCAGGTCACGCTTCCGGCGCGGCAGCTCAAAATCCCGAACGCGCACCATTATTCTTTTGCCGTCGAACAACAACTGAGGTCTAACCTCGTCGTCTCTGCCGCTTACATCGGAACCCTGGGACGCAACTTGCTGCGCTTCACCACACCCAATCTCGGCATGGATGCGGTTGTGTTAATAAACAGCTTCAATGTGCTCCAGAGCGGCGCGGATTTCCAGCCGCAATTTTTCGGCGTCGTGCTCCAGCCGGGCACGCGCATCTCGCCATCGGGCGATTTCATTGGCGGGCGGCCCGACAGGACGATCGGTGGGGTTAACATTTTCGAGAC
>JANOGZ010000073.1:0-1474 GCA_031406255.1 Pyrinomonadaceae bacterium
GCTTCACCATTCCGGTCGGCCCGTTTCGCTGTTTGGAGACGATGAGTTCGGCGATCCCGGCGTTTTCTTCCGTACGACTATATTGCTCCTCGCGATAAATAAAGGCGACGACGTCGGCGTCCTGCTCAATGCTGTTATGGAGGATGATATTGTTAGCAACAAAATTGTGATGTTCTTCGACAGTTAAATCAAAAACTTCTGTTTCACCATCCCTCACAATTGTCGCTACTTCGTCCCAGTAGACATCCTCTTCGGATAGATGAGCCATTTCTACTAACTTGGTTGCTTGCGGGATTAGGCCAAATGGTCTACGGACATCATATGGTTTATAATCGTTTGCGCTAATGTGTGCAATGTTATTGCCAACGGCTATTTTACGGGGTGTGTTCGTGGCTGGGATCATGGTCGAGACCAAAAATTTATCACGTATAACTCTTGAGATTACGCCCCGATTAATGTTTCTGCGTATGCTGGTGATATGCTCTTTAATCTCGGCTAAGGCGCGCAATTTATATGCTCCGACAGCGCTAACGACGCTAGCGAATTTATCAAAATCGGCTTTACCGTTCACTATTACATGATGCTGATCCTTACCTTTGTTACCCTGACTCACCTTTCTAAGGCTAGCGTTAATCCCAACTCTCAATAACAGTGATTGAACGTCAGATGCGAGTCTTCTACTGCTTGACGCATAATAGATAGCAGGATGATGCTTTCCTTTCGCATCCACCCAAATGCATCCGTCCGTTGCCCATAGATGGCGAAGGAAATGTGCGATGGCAGCTTGCGGTTGCTCAAAAACCTTGCCGGGCACAAACTTTTCGTAAGACCTCAACCCCCATGCACCCAACCCTTCAAGCCATTCGGCCACGGCACTTCGCACGTTGTGAGTATGGTGGCGCGTTGACGAGAGATACACTTGAAACCACTGGCGCTCCTGGTTGATACGTGGCTTTACTTCGTCGCCAAACACCTCGCTTGCCAGCGACGCAACGGTCTCCGCAAGGTCTCTTTCTCTCGTCGTGTACTGAATGACATGACGGGGCAGCGTACAACCATCGCCGATGAGGTGTCCCAGCAACGCCAGCTCAGCGTTTGTCATTGACTGGAAGGATGGACTATGAAGAGAACGCGGTAGAGCAAGCCGATCGCCAACCCTTAGCTCATCGAGACGCTTCCATCCATCGAAGGCGCGGAATCGGTGATTGGCTGTGGCACGAATATATCGCCCAAGCTTCGTTGTTAACCGATAGATTGGCTTGCTCCCGGTCGCGAAAGCGCGGCTCACGACGGCGCGCTCGATCTTCCACGTCTTTTCATTTAAGGCCCACACCGAGAAGCCCGATTGCCCGACCAGTTCGCGAATCGGCACTTGAGCGCCGCTATCCGCTAATGTTACAAGGCTCTCGCCTGCAAGGCAGCCGCTTTCTCTTAGATCACTTAACAGCGGGCGATGATCCGTTCGCGATTCGGG
>JANOGZ010000075.1:0-4588 GCA_031406255.1 Pyrinomonadaceae bacterium
GCCCGGCGAAGAAGCACCGGACGCGGCCGGAGCGGCGGGCCTCGTCGTCATCTCCGTTGGCCTGGTGTAGACAGGTTTCAGCACACTCTTGACGTTCGAACGCGGCGCTCCTCCCTGGAGCGTACCGTTTAGGGTTTCCTCTTCGCCGTTGATGCCTGCGGCGTTCGCCTCCGCGTCTTCGTCGCTGAGCGCCGCCGCCAACGCCGGATTGACTTTCGGCCGTGGGACAGGCACATGCGGCATGTTAGCCATCAATGGAGCACCGCCCACACCTTTACCGAAGCGGTGGCCGAGGCCGCGATATATCTTCCCTGCTACTGCCGCCGCGATGCGGCCGCGCTCTCCCGAACCGCGCGTCACGACCACAACCGCCAGACGCGGATCATCAACTGGCGCATATGAAGTAAACAAGCCCAGCCACGAACCCTGTCCGGTGCAGGTGCCGGTCTTCCCCGCCACTGTTTGCAAGGGATCATAAGCGCCCCTGGCGGTGCCGTAATTGACGGCGCCGATCATGCCGGGGATCAGGCGACGCAGGTGTTCTTGCGGAATATTGAGGCGGCGGCGCACTTCTGTCTTAAAATTAGCGTGTTCTTCCGGTGTGCGCGGAAGGTGCGGCACGAGCAGCGAACCGCCGTTAGCGATCGCCGAAGAGAGCGTCGCCAATTGAATGGGCGTCACCTCGAAATCGTCGCCGTGCGAGCACATGTGATTGACCGCATAACCCGTCTTATAAACAGGCACCCGGCCGGCGAATTCGTTGGCATGATTGATGCCGGTACGTTCGCCGAGCCCCAACTGACGCGCGTATCCCATCATGCGCTCGAAGCCGACATATCCGCCGACCTTCTGAAAATAGGTGTTATTAGAGAAAGCGAGAGAATCCGTCAGATCGAGCCGGTAGCTGCCGGTGGAAATATTGACCGTCTCGACCGGATTGATCACATTTTCGCAGAGACCGGCGAGACCGCTGACGAGTTTGATCGTCGAGCACGGCTTGAAGCCGCGACGCAGCGCCCACTCTTGATTCACGACCGTGTAGACGCGCCCCGTCTTCGGATCCATGACGACCACGGTACCGGCATGATTGCCGAGCGCGGCGATGGCCACGCGACGCACTTCCAGGTCCTCTCCCGTCACACTATCGGCCAAAATATTGGCGGCGGCTTCATCGCGCAGAGCCTGATCGGCAGCCCTCTGCCGCGCAATCGCCGCCGCTCGTGCGATGGCTGCCTGGCGCGCCAGTTCGGCGCGTCGCTCAGCCTCTTCGCGCCGGCGTCGTTCGGCCTCGCGGCGCGCTTCAGCCAGACGCTCGCGACGCGATTGAGGGCGCCGCGCATTAGCGTCGTCCCTCTTTGACGAAGCCCGTTTATCGTCCTTCGCCGAACGCTCGTCTTTGCGCACGCGCCGCTGGTCACGCGCTTCCTTCGCGGAATTTTTCTGCTTGGCAGCGGCTCTGGCCTTGTCACGGCCCCTGTCGGCGGACGACTTTTTATCTTTCGCTGAAGCCTGCGCGGCCGCCGGTCGTTGCTTTGCGCGCGGACCAGCATAAACGGCGCCTGTCGAACATAATAAAATGGTGAGAAGCGCGACGAGCGCTGTAAAGGCGGGGGAACGATGTGTTGGGGTCATTAACTAGAACCTCGCTTCAAAAGCACAAGCAGGAGACAGAGTTTGTCAATTTATCGGTTGGTGGTGAAGAGCATCGCCGCAACGGGCTTCCTAGAGCAGACGGGTAAAGTTTCCGCGTTTGCCGGATTATTGCGCGCGTTGCTGGGGCGCGTAAAATTCGCAAATGTTGAAAGAACACAGCTAATCCGCTCTTCCGATCAATTCTTCGGTTGCAATTCGAGACCTTCAAGTCGCACTGGTGAGGGGGGAGAAGTCCCTTGATGATCTCTGGAGGGGTGTGCGCTATTTGCGCTAGAGACCGAAGCAAATATAACATCTGAAAGACACATACGGCAACAAAATAATGCGGCCCGGGCGTGGCGGGTTATATTTTCAGAGGTTTTGCGCCCGCCGGGCCCGCAGGGAATGCGCCGAAGTGTCATAACGTGATGAAACTCCCTAACCTGTTCTACAGCTTTCGCGCGCGTTTGCTGCTCGTGCTGGCGCTGCTGCTGGTGGCCACGCTCGGCGTGCAATACTTTTTGAATCGCCGCGCCGAGCGGCGCGTCGCACGCGTCATCGCCGAGCAGGAACAGGCCCTGGCGGCCGGCATCGCGCTGGCCGTCGAGAGTATTTCATCCACCGAATACCTCGGCATACTGCAGGAACAATCGAAGGTTCCGCTCCTCGAGCGGCAGGCCGGGCGCGTCATCAACATTCTGGTCGCTGACAGCTCCGGGCGCGTCGAAGACAGCCTCGATGAGGACTACCGGCCGCAAACGCTCGTCGACGGCAGCGACAGGTATTTCAACATCTCTGAGATTCTACAGACGCCGCTCGTTGATGCCGGTAAATCCACCGATGATATCAAGCAAATTTTGGAGCCCTCGCTGTCCGCACCGGCCCGACCCGTGGCCGGTGAGCCGCGTGCCTTCCCGATTCGCTTGGAAACCGACAAGGGCACCAAATATATTATCGTCGTGCTCGGCTCGGCCGAGGCTCAGATAGGCAGCGAGTCGTTGCGACAGGTGGCAGAGCCACTCCTGCCGACGCTCATCGTGCTGCTTTTGGCGACGCTTACCGCCGCGGTTCTGCTGTGGCGCTTTACGCGCCCGATCAAGGGCTTGTCCGAGGCCGCGCATCGCGTCGCCGCGGGCGACTTTGATTTCCGCGTGCCGGCCGCGGATCGGCGCGATGAAATGGGCGCGCTCGCCACCGTCTTCAACGAGATGATTTCACGGCTCGGTCGCATGCGCGAGCTCGAAGTGCGTCTCCATCAGGTGGAACGCTCGGCCGTCGTCGGTCGCCTTGCTTCCGCCATCGCGCATGAAATCCGCAATCCACTCAACTACATCAATCTCACCCTCGATCATCTGCGCACGTCGTTTGCTCCGCAAGACAGCGAGAAGCGTGCGGTTTTTGAACGTTTGGCCGAACAGCTCAAGACCGAGGTGGCGCGCATCAATACGCGCATCAGTGAGTTTCTCAATTACACGCGGCCGGCGAGATTAAATTTGCGCCCGCTCGATCTTCGCGCGGCGGTCGCCGATGCGCTCCGCATGGTCGAAGCGCAGGCCACCGAAAGCGGCATCGAGACGCGTATCGAGCAGGCGGGCGACATCCCTCCCGTGCTGGGCGACGCCGAATCTTTACGTTCCGTCTTCACAAACCTTATGATCAACGGCCTCCAGGCGATCGATGGGGAGGCCGCGGGCCGTCTGACAATTTCGCTCTCAGCCGAAGATGGCCACGCGCAAATTAAAATAACCGATACCGGCCGGGGCATCGCGCCGGAGAGCATCTCGCAAATCTTTGAACCGTATTTCTCGACCAAGGAAACGGGCACGGGCCTCGGCCTGGCGATCGTCAAAAAAGCTGTTGATGATCACGGAGGCTCTATTTCCGTCTACAGCAAGCCGGGCGAAGGCACAACCTTCTCGATCAAGTTACCGATAGCGGAAAAGGACGAACGGCTGAGCGACGAATAAAAATCGTCCATATATCTTTTCGGCAGCGTTCGCCATTCACCATTTGGAGTCTTTATGGCACGTAAAAATATACTCGTCGTAGACGATGAAAAGTCACAGCGAGAAATCCTGGAAATGATTTTGTCGAGCGAGGGCTACGATGTGACGCTCGCCTCGTCAGGCGAGGCGGCGCTTAAAATAGCGAAGGAGCGGCGCTTCGATCTGGCCCTCACGGATTTAAAGATGACGGGAATGGACGGCATCGAACTGCTGCAGCGCCTTCTCGCGCAGGATTCATCCATCATCGTGATCCTCCTGACCGCGCATGGTTCGATTGAATCAGCGAAGGAAGCTCTCCGCCGCGGCGCGTTTGAATATCTGGAGAAACCTTATGACCGCGAGACGCTGCTCGAAGCGATCCGTCGCGCGCTTTCGCGTCTCGACGCGATCGATACGGAAATCATTTCCGCCTCAGCCGAAATGGAAGCCGTCAAGAAAATGATTCTCAAGGTGGCGCGCTCCAGCTCGACGGTTCTGATACGCGGCGAATCGGGCACGGGGAAAGAGCTGATCGCGCGCGCGATCCACAATCAAAGCCCGCGCGTGACCGAGATGTTTCAGGCCGTCAACTGCGCGGCGATCAATGAAAACCTGTTGGAATCAGAATTATTCGGGCATGAAAAGGGTTCTTTTACCGGCGCGCACGCCGAGAAGAAGGGCTTATTTGAAGTCGCCGATCGGGGCACGCTCTTTCTGGACGAGATCGCCGAGCTCGACGTCGGCATGCAGGCCAAACTCTTGCGGGCGCTCCAGGAGCGCGAGATCCGCCGCGTCGGCGGAACCCGCGCGGTCAAGATTGATGTTCGCGTCGTTGCCGCAACGAACCGCGATCTCAAGGCGATGGTCGCCGACGGCACCGGTGAGGAACATCGGTTGCGAGGCCAGGCCGGGCATGTAGACCAGGCCGTAGGGATCGATCGCCAGTTCGCTGGCCACCGTGGCTTCGGGCG
>JANOGZ010000084.1:0-2452 GCA_031406255.1 Pyrinomonadaceae bacterium
CGAGGAAGTACAGTCGAAAGTTGACCAATCGGAGGCCGAAGCCCAGCTCAAGAAGCTGCAGAAGAATGAATTCACGCTCGACGATTTTCGCGGCCAGCTCCGGCAGGTAAAAAAGCTCGGCTCTTTTTCGAAGATCATGAAATTGCTGCCGGATCAGCTGCTGGGCGGCATCGGTATGCCGGATTTGAGCGAGGAGCAATCGCAGCAGATGGAGCGCGACCTCAAGCGCACCGAGGCGATCATTGATTCGATGACGGCCGCCGAGCGCGGCGATCACCGTATTCTGAATGCTGGCCGGCGGCGGCGCATCGCGCGCGGCTCGGGCACCAGCGTGGCGGAGGTCAACGCGCTCATCAAGCAGTATGTCGAGATGCGACAGATGATGCGGCAGCTCTCCGGCTCAGGGATGTTCGGCGGCGGTGGTGGTGGGGGCGGTGGCTTGAAGGGCAAGATGATGCGTCGCATGGCAGGGATGATGGGCATGCCTGACATGGGCGCGATGATGGGCGGCGATAACGGTGGCGAGGGTACGGGCGCGGACGGTTTACCTTCCCCGGCCGGCGCTTCGCGTCGGAAGCTGAAGAAGAAGCCGCGACATAAAAAGAGACGATGAAAAGCAGTGGTCAGTGGCCGGTGGTCAGTGGTCAGAAAAAGCATCAGCGAATTTACTGACCACTGACCACTGACCACTGCTATGGGAGGATCAAAAGTTGTTAGCAATCAGATTGATGCGCATGGGCGCGAAGAAGAGCCCGTCGTATCGCATCGTGGTCAAAGAGAAACTATCGAAGCGCGATGGCGCCTATCTCGAGAACATAGGTTTTTATGACCCGACGCGCAATCCGGCGGAAGTACGTCTCAATATGGAACGCGTCGGCTACTGGCTTGAGAAAGGCGCACAGCCGACCGATACCGTGCGGCAGTTGATCAAAGGCCAGTCGAAAGCGCAGACGAGCAGTGATGCCGCTGCCGCGACGGTGCCCGCCGCCTAAAGCTACGGCGGGTCGCTGTTCGGGGGAGGACCATGAGAGAGGCCGTCGAGATCATTGTTAAAGCTTTGGTGAGCGAAGCGGAAACGGTGGAAGTGCGTGAAGTGGAGCGCGACCGCTCGACCGTGATCATCGAAGTGGTCGTGGCGCAGCCGGACATCGGCAAAGTGATCGGACGGCAGGGAAGGACCGTGCGCGCGCTGCGCTCTCTTTTGCATGCGGCGGGCGTCAAGCACAATCGGCGCTTCATTCTTGAAATCGTGGAATGAGCGAGGCGGAAAAAGCAGGTCGTGAGGAAGCAGAGGGGTTGATCGCGGTGGCGCGAGCGGTGAAGACGCGGGGTCTGCGCGGCGAACTCGTCGCCCATCTGTTAACTGATTTCCCCGCGCGATTCGACGGTCTCGCACAACTCATCGCCGTCCTGCCCTCGACCGAGCGTCTCGTGCTCAGGCTCGAAGGCCACTGGTTTCAGGGCGGCCGCATCGTGTTGAAGTTCGCCGGATACGATTCGGTCGAAGCGGCCCGCTCGCTCGTGGGATGCGAATTGACCGTGCCGGAAGCGGAATGCGTAGAACTGGCCGAAGATGAGTTCTATGACTGGCAACTGACCGAGTGCCGGGTCGAAACGATCGACGGCACGGAAGTCGGGCGGGTGCGGGAAGTTTTGCACACGGGAGGCGGCGCTCCCGTGCTGGTGATTGACGGCACCAGCGACGACGCGAGAGGAGCGCGTGAGCATTTGATCCCGCTCGCCGCCGACATCTGCGTTGAAATAGACACTACCCGCAAGCTGATCCGGGTGGACGCACCCGAAGGACTGCTGGAGCTTTAAAGATCGACGGATTACGGCGAAAGAGAGCAGTTGTTAAACCTCTTTCGTTCGGAAATTGAAAATCGTAAGTCAAAAGATTTGATCGCCGTGCTTCGCTTTGACATTATCACGATCTTTCCAGACTACTTTCGCACGGCGTTTGATTACGGGATCGTGAGACGCGCGCGCGCCGCCGGTCTGGTCGAGACCTGTGCGCATGATCTGCGCGGCTGGACCGGCGACCGGCACCATACGGTGGATGATCGCCCGTTCGGCGGCGGTGACGGCATGGTTTTGAAGCCGGAGCCGATTTTTGCCGCCGTTGAAGCCTTAGCGGACGCGCGACCGGAAGCGGGCGCGGGCGCACGGGTCGTGCTCCTCTCGCCCCAGGGCCGTGTGTTGACACAGGCCGTCGCCGAAGAGTTGGCGCAGTCGCGGCATCTCATCGTGATCTGCGGGCGTTACGAGGGGGTCGACGAGCGCGTCGCGGAATCACTCGCGACGGACGAAATCTCGATCGGAGATTACGTCCTGTCGGGTGGCGAACCGGCGGCGGTCGTTTTAGTTGACGCTGTGGTGCGGCTGGTGCCCGGCGCGCTCGGAAGTGAAACTTCGGCGGCACATGATTCTTTCTCCGACGGCTTGCTGGATT
>JANOGZ010000147.1:0-1881 GCA_031406255.1 Pyrinomonadaceae bacterium
CGATGCAAATGCTTCCCGGCGGTTAATTCGGGCGTTCGACATCTAACATCGTGGGAGATACATATATGAAAATATTCCGGGTGCAGATGAGAGCATCAGTTATTGCAGTTGGAGCCGTTGTTTCGGTTCTAGCAGGGTGTGGACTTTCCGCGCACAGCCCCGACGATCGCGCGGGTGCTTTGAGATCAAGTGCGCCCTACGCGGCAAGCGCGCCTCAACCACCGACGCAGGAGGACGATGGCGCGGAACTGGCCAAACGCCTCAGGACGATTTGCGACCGCGCGGGCGGTGATGTCGGCGTGGCGGTGACTCATGTAGAGACTGACCGGACCGTGGCGATCCGAGGCGCGACGCAATTACCTCTCTACAGCGTCTTCAAGCTGCCCCTTGCGGTCTCCGTGCTCAAGGACGTGGAAGAAAATCGGCTGCGGCTCGACCAGAAAGTGCGCATCTCGCCCGCCGAGGTTGTGCCGGGTTGGAAGGGGAACAGCGACATTTGGCGTAAGCCCGTCGAGCGAACTGTCACGGAGCTGCTGGAACTGTCCATCGTGCGAAGCGACAACACGTCAAGCGACAAGCTCCTTCAACTCGTTGGGGGTCCGGCGGTCGTCACGCAGCGGATGCGCTCGCTGGGTTTCCCAGATATCAACATCCGGTCTTCGATTCGGGAGTTCGCGGCGCGTCGAGAAACCCCCAACACGGGCACGGCCTCCGACTTCGCGCACCTGCTCGCGCGACTTCAGCAGGGGCGGGTGCTACAGCCGCCGCAGCTCACTATGCTCCTCGGATTTATGGAGCGAGCGACGCCAGGGTTGCGACGCTTGCGGGGTGATCTCCCGGCAGGCACTCCTGTCGCCGACAAAACGGGCACGGGCGAAGCTGGCGCGGCCACTAATGACGTCGGGCTCATCACGCTGCCCGATGGGAGGGGGCATCTGGCGATGGCGGTATTCCTCAGTGGATCGAAGTTGCCAGCAGAAGCGCAGGAGAAACTCATCGCTGAACTCGCACGCGCGGCGTATGACGCGCACGTACCGCGGGCCGCGCAGGAGGAGAGGACGCCATAACGGATCATCGGATCACATGTGAAGAACTCGGCATCCAAGAAACACTTGCAACAGGCTCGCGCGCATCGGCTGTTGGTTGAAACGGTTGCGTTGCAAAGATTCATTGAGACGCAAAAGGTCATCGGGCGCTATTCGCCAGGCTGCAACTTGAAAGAGATTCAAGACAAACTTCGCCTGACCACGGGCATCACTTCCTGCTAATCTCTTAACTTGCCCCTTGCGCATCATGTTCACAGCCTCGATCCTTTCCAGCGTCCATTCCGCAGTGTAGAACGAGCGGAAGCCCTGTATCGCTCGCCACCTCCTGCGGACGAAGCGATGGGCTTGTTCGACGCTGTTGGTCAGATACTTCGTTCTTCGTAAACAACAATCGGCTATGAAAGTTCTTGAAACAGATCGTCTGATCCTTCGCAGACTGACGGTTGAAGACAGCGAGTTTATTCTTGAACTCTTGAATGATCCCTCGTGGTTGCGGTTTATCGGTGATAAAGGTGTGAAGACCCTTGATGATGCTCGTGACTATATTTTGAAGAATCTAGTCGCTATGTACGAGCGCCTTGGCTTCGGGCTGTATTTGACTGAGCTAAAGGGGAAGGGCGTCCCGATTGGGATCTGCGGACTGATAAAAAGAGATTCCTTAGAAGATGTGGATATCGGATTCGCCTTTCTTCCGAAATTCCGGGGGAAAGGGTATGCCTATGAGTCTGCCTGTGCTGTGCTGGCGTATGGGAAAAGAAGTTTTGGCTTGAATCGGATAGTAGCTATCACCTCTCCAGACAATTATGGTTCAGCCAAGCTGCTTAAAAAATTAGGG
>JANOGZ010000151.1:0-2663 GCA_031406255.1 Pyrinomonadaceae bacterium
TACAGCAGACCCTTGCTCCAGATGAGCGACAGAGGGCCGAGCGGCTCCAGTTTCAAAAAGATCGAGAGCACTTCATTGTCGCTCGTGGGCTCCTTAGGACTGTCCTTAGTTGTCAGGGTTCACGACATCGCGCACTCGGACGATTATAATTCTATTTTGAAATCAAGCAGGGTGCGTAGAACGTCCTTTTTATGCGGCCTCCACGCCGCTTCGCAATGGTTATCCGAGTCATGTTGCCACAGCTTGATTTTTGCATCTTCGGCGCCACCTTAGGCTGTCGGGGTCTGTGGGCTCGACCGTTAAATTATCTGCAACACGTTGACTCTTCGCGCGCGACGCCGAAACTGCGGCGACAACTTTTCAACTCTCTCGGCGATCTGGTACGGGTATTGTTTGACCAACTTCGCTGTGGCTGTCAGGCTCCGACGATGATACAGACGCAATGTTTGCCGCTTCACATCTATCATCGCCCACACGTACTCACCTTTCAGAGTTTTCGACACGCGCCAACTCTCTTTCAAGATTTCTATGCGTCCTTGCGGGTCCACCCTTCTGACAAAGTGAATCCGACCTTCGGTCAGCGGCAACTCGGCGGGCAGACGTTCGACTTCGCGATGGCGCAACTTCCTTCTTTTGACTGTCGAGCGAGCTTCTCTGATAGTCGCTCCACAGAGTGCCGGCGGAGCGTAATCCTCATACCAGCGCAGAAACTTTCCGCGCTTCCGCTTCAACTCCCTGACGGAAGCGAAGTGGTCTTTGTCGAAAAAGTGGCTGGCCCACAGACCGTTGACGCGCTCGACCAACGAGTTGCGCTTCGGCTCGCCGGGCGGAATGAACAGCAACTCAATCCCCAAATAGAGAGCCAGTCGCACGAAGCGCCCGAAAACACGCGCGTTTCTGCCGAGTCCGGTGAACGCGGCATCGTTATCAAGTTGCAGGAAATCGGCCAGCCCCAGCTCGGTGGAACTGTGCAACAGGTGCGCGCAGGCGACTTCGGTCGTCTTGCTGGCGGCCATCGTTTGACAAAGAGCGTGCGTCTGCTGATCCACCGAGTGAAACGCAAAGACCTTCGCGCCGCCCTCCAGGTAACGAGCGATCCAGTCCATCGCCACATGGAGGAACGCTGCCGACAACTGTGGCGCAGGATAGAAAGCGGCAACCTTCTCTGGTGCCTCTACAGCCACCAGACCCGCCGCGCGCAACCAGCGTTTGATGGTCGAGAGCGAAGGAACTGCTTTCACCAACCGCCTTCGTTTCAACTCGCAGAAGATAGCGCGCGCTCCCGTGGTGCCGACCGTGGCTCGTGCGAGTCTTTGGCGCACTCTCAGCACAAGCTTTCTGACCGCCTGATCATAGGCGTGCGGAGAGCTGGTGGGAGATTTGGTCAAACTATCCAGAGCCGCCCATCCACGGGCCTCAAACCGGCGCTTCCACTTGAAGAGCCAAGTGCGCGAGCGCGGAATGAGCCGCAGCATCTGAGCGGGGGATTTTCCCTTGTCAAAGAGCTTGAAAGCTTGACGACGACAGGCAATTTCATCGAGATTTTTCTCGTTCATCAGACCACGTTAAAGGTCTTGCTGAACGATAACGAAATGGCTTATTTACTGGGCTTGCGACAAAAGAGTGCGCGATGTCGTGAGCCCTTTGCCCAATTAAGCAGTGCGCGATGTCGTGAGCCTTTTCAGTGCGCGATGTCGTGAACCCTGACAGCTAGTCGGTAGCCAGGATACCGTCGCCCATCACGATGCCATCGCTCAACACAATGCTATCGCCCATCACGATGCCACTGCCTAACGCCATGCCGCTGCTTATGGTGTAGCCGCTGCTTATGGTGTAGCCATCACTCATCATGATGCCGTCGCCCACCAGGATGCCGTCGCCTAACGCCATGCCGCTGCCGATAACGACGCCGCTGCCGATAACGACGCCGTCGCTCATCATGATACCGTCAGTGACTATAATGCCATCCCTAAACAGATGACCGTCACCCATTACGATGCCGTCGCTCATCATGATGCCGTCGCTGAGCAGACGGCCATCACTCATCAAGATACCATCACCCACCAGGATGCCATCGCTCATCAAGATGCCATCACCCACCAGGATGCCATCGCTCAACATGATACCGTCGGTGACTATAATGCCATCGCTCAAGACCAGCTTATCGCCCATCACGATGCCGTCGCCCATCACGACGCCGTCGCCCATCACGACGCCGTCACCCATCACGACGCCATCGCTCATCAAGATGCCGTCGCTCACCATGATGCCGTTGCCACCGATGTAGCCGTCGCTCATCAAGATGCCATCTCCCACCAGGATGCCATCTCCCACCAGGATGCCGTTGGTAAGAAACGGGCTGTTAGCGAAGACCACGCCGTTGGCGTAAAGAACACGGGAACTGAGTTCAACGTTTTCGCCACCGATAGTTGTGGATTGACCCAGGGAATTGAGGGTGACATTCGATTTGAATATTTGATCGCCTGCCTTCAGGTGGTCAGCGTTATGCTTAATGGCGCGCGCCATCTTGACTGCGCCGACTACATTGACCAGACCCGCGCCCTGCGTGAAGACGGACTCAGCCTTGCTGTTGAACGTCGCACCAGGAAGCTGTTGCGCCGTGCGCTTCCCCGTTGAGAATGCGTTTCACGAGCAGTCCGGTG
>JANOGZ010000165.1:0-3300 GCA_031406255.1 Pyrinomonadaceae bacterium
CGCAGCAAGAGACGCACCTCTCGCTCTATGTCTTCTTCCGGCACACCCTGCTCGTGCAGACGGTAGGCGATGTTGTCGTAAACTGAGAGCGAGTCGAAGAGCGCGCCCTCTTGAAAGACCATGCCGATCTTCTGGCGCACCCGATCCAGCTCGATCTCGCCATAATGCGTGATCTCTTCGCCGTCAACGAAGACTTGTCCTTCGTCCGGTTTGAGCAAGCCCAACACGAGCTTGAGGACTGTCGATTTGCCGCCGCCCGATCCGCTCAAGACGATCTTGATCTCGCCCTTCATGACTGTGAAGCTCACATCATCAAGCACCTTCTTGTCGTCGAAAGAAAGATGGACGTGGCTGAATTCGACGGCTGGAACGACACGCTCCTGCTCCTCAGCATCGCGCATTTGATCGGCAGAGCGCGGCGCAGCATTTGACGGTGGAACTACAGCATCCGGGAAAATCATCATGCCTCCCTGACGCGAGAGCGCTTGCGGGTTCGGTTCTCGCCGCAGGTTCACGGCCGGTTATTTCTTCGCGCCGGCTTTCTTGAGTAATTCAGTGATGGCGGTGTGCCCCTTCTCCGTCGCAAGCTCAAGGGCAGTTTTGCCTGTCGAATTGAATGCCCCGCTCACGTCAGCGCCTTTACTCAGCAAGGCCTGCACGATGTCGCCGTCGCCGCTAACGGCTGCCAGCATCAAGGCCGTCCCGCCGTCGTGAGCTCTGGGACTCACATCCGCGCCACCATCCAGCAAGGCTTTCACCGTCTCGTAATGAATGTTGATGACGGCAAACATCAGCGCGGTTCGACCTTCGCCATCTTTCGCGTTCACTTTCGCGTCATTAGCGACTAAAGCTCTCACAGTCTCGGTGTCGCCCGCGAGCGCCGCACGCATCAAAGGCGTATGGTCATCCTTGTATTCTTCAGCGGCGCTTATTTGCGCTCGTGTCGTCATAACTCACCTCTCAGTCCCCCACCGCTTGACGCAACGGCGGCATGTGTAATGTTACTTGCCATCGCTCTTACTTTCTGCGGGGCGACGCACGATCTCAACCGAACACGGGGCGTGTACCACAACTGATTGCGACACCGAGCCGAGAAAGGCTCGCTGCCAACTGTTTCTGCCGTGGGAGCCGACGACGATTAAATCAGGATTCCAAGTTTCGGCGTCTTCGATGATGGCACGCTTCGGCGAATCGTCGAGCACGGCGGTCGTCACATCTAGCGCCGGGTTGCCCGCGCGCAGTTTCGCCGCCGCCGCTTCGACGATTGTTCGCGCCTGCTGGCGCGCTTCTCTTTCGATTCCGGCGAAGTATTCGTGCGACACGCCGAACGGCTGGATGGCGGGAGGTGCGCGATACTGCAACGCCGAGACGACGCGCACCTGTGTGCCCTTCGGGAAGGGTCGGCTGGCAATCTCTTCAACTGCCGCTTCGCTCCATTCCGAGCCGTCGGTCGCTAAAAGTATCTTCATCGCAACTTCTCCTCTCTGCCGTGTGTCTGCGCGCCTCAATGCGCGTTTAATGAGCGGACGAATGTCTTTGATTTAATTGGTTGAGCGTGCGGCGCAGCACGTCCGCCGATGCGCGCAAGCCCGCTTTCTCTTCTTCGCTGAGCGGCAGTTCGATGATTCGCTCGACGCCGCTTGCGCCCACCACACAAGGCGTGCTCAGGTAAACTCCCGTGACGCCGTACTGCCCGCGCATCATCGTAGAAACGGGTATCACCGTGTGCTCATCACGCAGGATGGCTTCGCAGATGCGGCTGACCGACGAGGCGATGGCGAACGACGTATAACCTTTGCGTTTGACGATCTCCGGCGCGGCGCGGCGCACGCGGTTCAACAGATCATTGAAGTCGAGGCACTCGCGGAACTCTCCGTCGCCTTCCGTCCTCTTACAGAAATCTTCGAGCGGCACGCCCGCGACGCGCGCGCTCGACCACGCGGCGATCTCGCTGTCGCCGTGCTCGCCGATGATGTAGGCGTGGACGGAGCGCCCCTCAATGCCGAATTCCGCGCCGAGCATCTGTCTGAGCCTTGCGGAGTCGAGCACCGTGCCCGAACCGATGACGCGCTTCGTCAGCAAGCCCGACTCTTCCTGCGCGACCTGCGCGAGCACGTCCACCGGGTTTGTCGTCATCAGCACAATGCCGTTAAATCCTGCTTCGAGGAGATGCAGTATACACTCGCGCACGACATGCACGTTGCGACCCAGCAGGTCGAGCCGCGTCTCGCCGGGAACGCTTCCCGCCCCGGCGGCGATGACAGCGATTGCCGCTGGCGCGGCGTCCTCGTAGTCGCCCGCCCAGATGTTCACGGGACGCGCGAGCGGCGTGGCGTGCTGTAAATCCATCGCCTCGCCTTCGACGCGCGCACGGTCTTTGTCTATGAGCACGATCTCCCGTGCCGTGCCGTGCGTCATAAGCGCGTAGGCGCTCGTCGCGCCGACGTGACCGCAGCCGATGATGGCGATGCGCTGTTGATCGCTATTTTCCACCGCGTTGTTCCCCGCTCCATCCGTCGCCGTCCGACGCCGGCTTCATAGGTCTGGCGACGAGCACGGGGCAGTCGGCTTGGCGCAGCACGCGGTCAACGTTCGAGCCGAAGAGCGTGCCCGCGCCGAAGCCTGAGCCGTGCGTACCCATGGCGATCAAGTCAATCTCGTTCTCTTTGGCGTATGAGAGAACTTCGCGGAAGGTCTTGCCCCAGCGCACCGTCGTCTTCATCTTGCACCACAGGTGAGCTTCCGCCGGAGTCGCCTCTTGCAGCGCCCGAGCCGTTTTGTGATAGATGTCGTTCGTCGCGCCTCTTGTCCACGCCAGCTCCGGCTCGCGGACAGGCGCGGGGAGCGTGTGGAGAAGGTGCAGCTCGGCTTGAAACTCCTGCGCGATGGCGAGGGCGTATTTCAGCGCCAACTCCGAAAAGTCGCTGAAGTCGTGCGCGACAAGGACGCTCCGCAAATCAATCGCGCCGGTCGTCGCGCTGACCCACTCACGTTCTTGCGGATGTGTGACCAGCACCGAACACGGCGCGGTGCGACACACCGCTTCGGCAGTCGAGCCGAGCAGGGCGTGGCGCATGGGCTGACGCCGGGAACACATCACGATCAGTTGGACGGCGCGGCGCGCAGCTTCGTCCGTGATGCCCTGCGCCGCATTCGCCGATTCGATGACGACGGATTCCCACGCGACCTTCGGCGCGTCGGGCACGCCGACGAAGACATCGAGAGCGCGTTTTACGACCTCGTTCAGCTCTACGTGCGCATCGGCTCGAACCGAAGCGGGTAATGGTGACGCGCAGTAGC
>JANOGZ010000190.1:0-5671 GCA_031406255.1 Pyrinomonadaceae bacterium
AGCTGAGCGCTGACTGCTCAACGCTTACTAACGCTTTAAGGTAGCGCGAGATTCCCGCGGAATCCAATCGATTTCGAGTCGTCAATCTGACCGTCGCTGCGCATGAAAAGGGCACTCCGGGGGAGTGTACGTTTGCGAAACGATCATCATTCAAAATGCAACGAGCGCCGCTTGTCTCCGTTGCAGCGTTGGGCCACAGTCCCGGCGCGCTTGACCCGTAGCGCTCCGCAAAGGCAAGATCAAGAGCTATGTTTTACCAATCTGCCGCCACCCCTCTCACCTCCGCATTCATGCCCCGACCTGCAAAATTGCTGGCCGCGCTCGCGCCGGCGCTGTTTTTCTTATGTGGCAGCGTCGTCATCACGCAGGCGCAGGGTTTAGAACGCGTCGTCACTACGCCGGAGCAGATCGAGGTGACGATCAAAAACCTCAATGGCCGCGTCGTGGTGACGGCTTCCGACGAGCAGCCGAAAAACATTCTCCTCAAAGCCGAATCGCCCGGCGCGCCCGTCAGGGAAAGAGATGTGGTCACCAGCGTCTCCGGAAGCGCCGTTGAAATTGATGTCCGCGTGCGGCTGACGGCCCGCGGCAGCGGCTTCAATAGCGATCAGGATCGCATCGATCTCTCGGTGCGAATCCCGCCGCGGTCGAAGGTCCGTGTCATCACCGAGGCGGGAGCGGTTGACATCATCGGCAATGTCGCGGCGGCGGCGGTCGAAACTGACACCGGCACGATTCGCGCCGACGTGCCGCTCGACGCGCTGCGTTTTAGTTTCGTCTGGACGGCGAGCCGGCCGCGCTATTTCAGCGAAGTAGAACTCCCGCAGGTTAAAGAGAGACGCGGCGGGCGCTATGAGATCGCGGGGAATTTCGGAGACAAGAAGGCGAAGCGGGAAGGACGCATCGAACTCGAGCTAACGACCGAGCGCGGCCTCGTGCTCTTCGGCGTGACCGACCCGAGCATGGTGCCGTCGGATCTGCGCGCGCGCGCGTTGACCGAGAGCGCGCGCGCCATCATCCGCAGCGGCGATGAAGATTTGATCGACGCGATACGCAAGGTCGCGCCGCGGCTGGTCGGCGATTACACGCAGACGCTCCCGCCGCCGAAAGGCGATGCGCCGTCGCTGAGGGTCGTCGAGCGCCGCGGCCCGGGAATTGTCGCCACCAATATCGAAGCGCGTCTGGCGCGTCTGAACGCGAGCGTGACGGATCGCAACGGGCGCGCGATCGGCGGTCTCATCGAGAAGGACTTCGCGGTGTTTGAGAACGGCGAGCCGCGCGCCGTCACAGACGTGACGCCGACCGATGCTCCGTTTAATCTGGTCCTGCTCCTCGATGTGTCGGGCAGCGTCGAAGAGCGGCTGGATTTTATCAGAAAGGCGGCGCTCGCCTTTCTCAATACGGTGAGCGCGCAAGACCGCGTCGCGATCATCAGCTTCCGCGACGATGTCCAGCTCGTCTCGGATTTTACGACCGATCGCCGCCTTCTCGTCGAGCGCATCAAAGAAATCGAAGCGGGCGGCGGGACAGCCCTCTACGATTCGCTCGCCTACACGCTGGTCAATACGCTCAAGCCGCTGCGCGGCGAGCGGACGGCCGTCGTCGTGCTCAGTGATGGCGACGACAATAAATCTTTTCTCCCCTTTCCCTCCATCCTCGAAGCCGCGCTCGAATCCGGCGCGCTCATTTACCCTCTGTACATCCCCTCGGGATTGGTGCCGGCGCGGAGCGTGCCCGCGCCCGTCTCCACTCTCGATCCGATGCGCACGCGCTTTCTGACCCTGACCTCCCGCGCCGAAGAGGAAGGACAAAAACTCGCCAGCATCTCCGGCGGCGTCTATTACCCGCTCACACGCCTTGACGATTTGCAGCGGGCCTATGACGATGTGGTCGTGCAGTTGCGCACCGCCTATACGATCACTTTCGCGTCTAATGCTAATGATACGCGCGAGCGACGGATCCGTGTGCGCGTCGCGCGCGATGGCGCGAGCGTTCGTCTGAGTCCGGCGGTGGGCGTAACCGCGCGCTAAAAGGGCGGACTGTGGGAAGACCGATGAATTTTTAGAGACCCGGAGGGAACAACGGATGCTTAGCCAAAACGGGGTGGCGCGCCGCTTCGGGCGAACTCTTTTGATCAGCATCGCGCTGTCCGGTGCAGCGGCGGGAGGCACGGCACGCGCGCCGCAGGAGCAGCAAGCGCCGCCTTCCGCGCCGCCACAGCGACGCTTGCACCACCCGACGGGCGCTCCGACACCGCCACCCGCGCAGGATAAGAAACCCGCCGCGCCTTCCCCCCTCACGCCGCCACCAGCATCAGCGCCGGGCCGTCAGGCGCCGGACGACGGTGAAGATGTAGTGAGAGTCGAAACAGATCTCACAAGCATTCTGCTCACGGCCGTCGACAAAGATAAACGCTTCATGACGACATTGCGGCAGGAAGACATCCGTCTGCTTGAAGATCGCGTGCCCCAGCAGATACAGATTTTCCAGCGCGAGACCGACCTGCCGCTCTCGCTCGCGATCCTGGTGGATACGAGCGACTCACAGACAAACGTGCTGCCGGATGAAAAAGCGGCGGCGAGCGCCTTTGTTGACGCGGTGGTTCGACCTGAAAAAGATCGGGCCGCGATCATCTCATTCACCGGAGAAGCCAGAAGCGAGCAGGCGTTGACGAACGATCCGGCGCGCTTGCGCACGGCTATCGATCGCATCCGAGTTGAATTCTCCGTGGGAAGCCCCGAATGCGATCCTGACAACGAGCCCACCGATGAGCAATTGCTGCGGTGCTCGACCGGAGTCTGGGACGCCGTCTGGATAACCGTCAACGAAGTGCTTTCGCAGACGCCGGAGCGCACGCGCCGCGCGATCATCCTGCTGACGGATGGCGACGATACCAGCAGCCAGACGAAGAAGCAGGAAGCGATTGACTTTGCGGTGAAACATAACGCGGTGGTTTACGCCATCGGCATTCGCGACAGGGATTTTCCCTACGGCAAGCTCGATCGGGATGCGCTCCGCAAGGTCTCGGAGAAAACGGGCGGGCGCGCTTTCTTCCCCGTCGGCAAAGCGGAATTAAACGCCGCCTTCGCGCAGATCGAAGCGGAGCTGCGTTCGCAGTATCTGGTCGCGTATTCGCCGGCGAATAAGCGGCGCGATGGCGCGTATCGTCAGGTGCAAATCGAGATCGTCAATCCCGCGCTGCGCAAGCAAAAACTCCGGCTTCTGTACCGTCAGGGATATTTCGCTAAAAGCGTCGCGAGGTAAAAGACGAAAACGATCAACGCTTCTGCTGCGGCCGGGCGCGAGAGAGGGAGCGCGCGCGCGCCTTACCACAGATCAAGGTTTACGTGTTTATCAACTCTTGGTGTATTCTCTAACCCCTGAAACAAAATGACGCGCCCTCTGCTGCTATCTCTGTTTGACGAGACGGAGCGGCGTCCGCTCACCATCTCAGAACTCACAACACAGGTGCGCGGCGCGCTGGAGAATCGCTTTGCCGCGGTCTGGGTGGAAGGTGAAATCTCCAACTTCCGGGCACACACTTCCGGCCACTGGTATTTCACGATTAAGGATGAGCGCGCGCAGCTCCGCGCGACCTGTTTTCGCGCCGCCAATAACCGCATCCGTTTTCGACCCGCCGATGGCTTGCTGGTGCGCGCGCGCGGGCGCCTGACGGTTTATGAGCCCCGTGGCGAGTATGAATTGTGTGTCGAGGCGCTTGATCCGGTGGGGACGGGCGCGCTGCGCGTCGCCTTCGAGCAGTTGCGCGAGCGCCTCGCGGCGGAAGGTCTCTTCGACGAGCGGCGGAAACGGCCGCTCCCGCTCCTGCCGCGGCGCGTCGGCGTCGTCACTTCGCCCACGGGCGCGGCCCTCCACGATATTCTGCGGACGATCACACGGCGCACGCGCACCGTCCATATCCTGCTCGCGCCCGCGCGAGTGCAGGGCGAAGGCGCGGGCGACGAGATCGCGCGCGCCGTCGAACTCTTGAACGAGCACCACCGGCGCGCACTTCGCGATGAAAGTATGGCGGAGACGGTGGATGTCATCATCATCGGCCGTGGCGGCGGCTCGAGCGAAGATCTGTGGGCTTTTAATGACGAAGCGGTCGCGCGCGCCATCGCCGCCTCGACGATTCCCGTCATCTCTGCGGTCGGCCATGAAACCGATTTCACCATCGCGGATTTCGCGGCCGACCTGCGCGCCGCCACGCCGACCGCCGCGGCCGAGCTCGTCGCCGCGCGCGAGGATGAAATGGTTTTACGTGTCGCCAGCCTGACGCGCAGCCTCGGCCAGCAATTGCGGTTGCGATTGCTTGATGAGCGCGCGCGCGTGCACGAAGCGGCGATGTCGCATGGGTTTGATGAAGTGCGCGCGCGCCTCGGCGCTGCCCGGGCGGCGACGACTGAGGCGGCCCGCAAACTGGAGAATCTTACGGGGCGCGCCGCCGCGCGCGCCCGGCGCCGGACGGAGCGCGCCATCTCGGCGCTATCGCCCATCAAAACAAGCGCGCGGGTGGGGGCGGCGCGCGTCCGACTGGCGGTCGCCCGCTCGACGCTCGAGACGACCGCGGCGGCGCGTCTCGACGATGCGCGCGCGCGGCTGGCGGTTGCCGCCGCGGCGCTCGATGCGCTCTCACCCCTCGCGGTTATCCAGCGCGGTTACGCGCTCGCCGAGGATGAGCGTTCGGGTCGTCTGGTGCGCGCGGCGCGTTCGGTGGAAGTTGGCGATACGATTCGCCTCCGCCTGGCGACGGGGAAGTTGCGCTGTCGTGTCGAAGAGATCATGGAGGAGAACTGATGCCGACATCTCCCCTGGAAAAAAGCGGCCGTCGAAAGAAACATAGCCGCATCGTGATTGACGTCGACGAATTGCGGAAACGGCAGCCGGAGTCGCGCCGGAGCGGGCTGCGTTTCGGGAACCGCCGCACGCGGCGGGCGACGCTCGTCGGGGTCGCGCTCGCCGCCGTGCTGGCGGCGGCCGGGATCGGCATTTACCTGTGGTGGCAGAATTATCAGAGCACCCCGACCTATTCGCTGGCGTTGCTGGCCGATGCGGCGCGGCGCGACGATGCGAACACGATCGAGGAGATGGTTGACATTGATCTCATCACGCAAAACCTGGTGCCGCAGGTGATGGAGAAGCTTATCAAAACCGATGAGGCGGCGCGCATGTCGGCGGCACGCCGGCAAACGGAAGCAGCCGTGACACAACTCTTGCCGCGCGTCCGCGAGCGGATGCGCGTAGAGATCACGCGCGGCCTGAAAGAGTTCGCCGCGCGGGCGGGCGAGTGGCCGTTCTTCGTTCTCGCGCTTGCCGTGCCGCGCGTTGTCGATCGGGTCACGGAGGAGGGTGAGCGCGCGACGGTTACGTTCGAATCACGGGGGCATCCGGTCGAATTAACGATGCAGCGCAGCGGCGAGCGCTGGAAGATCATCGGGATCAAGGATGAGGCGCTGGCATCACAGATCGCTGAACGTGTCACCGGAGGTACGCCTGCGCCGCCCGGCAGGTAGTTGGACGACGATCTACGGCGGCGGGCGAGATGATAGCGTGCCCGATCGTCTGATGGCTCGCAGCGAGCGGTGGAAACAAATGTCGTAGAGACGCGATGCATCGCGTCTGTACTCTCTGTTTATGTGAGGTTCTGATGAAAAAGGCTGGAGCGCAG